>JAEDMA010000111.1 GCA_016295005.1 Christensenellaceae bacterium | reverse complement strand
CTTGCCGCTTGCGCGCCGTTTCGCGTCAAGTTTAAGATAATCCCATTGTTTTTTTGAAAGAATAGTTCTTAGATTGCTGTACCAGCACCCGTCCGGCACCATTTCGAATTCAAGTTTCATTTTACGTTCTCGACTTATGGCACACAAAATATAATATCTGATATTCTTCCGACAGTTTCTTTATCAAAGCAATCCCGTTCGCGATTTTTTCTTCGTCGAAATCGCAAAACGGATCGTCTAAAATCACAAACGGTTTATCTTTTTCATACAATACGTCAATCAGGGCGAAACGTTTTGCAATGTTAAACAAGTCCTTATACCCCTCGCTATAATACGCAACGTTCTTACTTTCGCCGTTTTCTTCTATTGTTATGTTAAGGTCGGTGTCTATTCTTGCGGCCGATTCCGTACCGCAAATAAGCGAAATATATTTATTAAGGCTGTTTTCTAAAGGAGCGCGATATCTGGCTTTTACATCCTCGTCGGCGCTTTTAAGGAACTCGGAAGTTTTTAATAACAATTTATAATATTCTTCATGTTCCTTAACGCTTTCGGAAAGTTCCGTTTTTCTGTTTTCCAAATCGTATAAACTTGCTGCGGTATTCTCGTAATATGCGATGTTTGCCTTATCTTTTGAAAGCGCGTCGTTTACGGCGTCAAGTTTTTCGTTCTTTTCTTTATACGTTCTACGAAGCGTTTCGGGGTCGAAGGTCTCTACCTCGTCAAACGTTTCTTTTACGTTGCCGAGTTCTTTGATTTTGTTTTCCGCATTTGTTATTAACAAATTCTCGTTTTGAATATCCTTAACGCATTCTTTAAGCGTATCTAAAAAATCGTAATAATCGCCGGAAATTAACGGAAACGAACTTCTAAATAAATCGAGTTTTTCTTTATATTTATTTTCTATCAAACGGTAGTCGTCCGCAATTTTCCTTTGAGCGTTAATTCGCTGCGAATTGCGATAATCTGCTTCCTTATACTTTTTTCTGCAAAAGAAATAATAAATGACGTCTGCAACGGCACAAATCGTTCCGAGAACTCCCGCAATAACACCTGCAACAAGAGACAAAAAAGAGAAACCGATTCCCGAAAGAGCAACAATTATCGATAATAACAATATAATCACAAAAATCTTTACAGACGGATTTTTTGTTTTTGTCCCTTTTATTTCTTTCTCCATAACAGAAACGCTGTCCGAAGAAACTTCCCTTTTTGCTTTAATTTCCGCGTAGTCTTTATAAACGCCGATATACGCGTCGATTTCTTCTAACGATACGTCGTTACCGGATAGAAGCGTTTCCTTGTTTTTTATAGCCGTTTTTGACTGGTTGATTTCATTTAACAAATCTTTCTTTCTTTTAAGTACGAGTTTGTTTGCTTCAACCTTTCCCGATTCGATGATTTGTTCGTTTAACTTGCCGATTTCTTTTTTCAGAGCGTTCGCTTCTTCTTTTTTCGCGTTATAATTATTCTGAACGATTTTTAACGCTTCGGAAGCGTTTTCAGCCCTTTCAATCATTTTATTGCATTCTGCGATTTTATTCTTTTCTTCGGCGATAATACCCTTTCCGCCGGTTTTAACAAGCGTTTTAACTTTATCGTCGATGCTTTTCACCGCTTCGGTAAAAGAATCGTCATCAACGGAGTAAACGGCGGAATTATACTTCGCAGAAATCCCGGCAACACCTTTCGTTTCCAAATCGGATTGAGAGAAAAACAGAGTAGATAAAAAACCGTCTTCGTCGATTTCGAAAAGCCGTTTTCCCAGATCATGATTATTAGTATATTCTTTTCCTGTGTTCAAATCAATTAATTTTACTGTGTCGTCCGATTCTTTCGAGCCGAAAAACCTCTCGACTCGAAAACACTTACCGCTATGCGAAAAATCGACAAAACCGCCTGTTTTTCCCGGGTAATTCCAACTCTTATACTTTTCCCTTTCGTTTTCGTTTAAGTTTTTCAGTCTTCCGCCTTTAAGTCCGTAAAACATCGCTTTGAGAAAAACAGAAAGAGAAGTCTTTCCCCAACCGTTTTCGTAATTAAAAACGTTTAAACCGTCGGTAAAGTCAATATCGATATTCTGTAATTTTCCGAATGCCGTAACGTGACACTTTAATAGTTTCATTTTAAAATTCCTTGCCCTTTAAAGCGTTTAACCCTATAAGGACGATGCGTTTTTTTTCTTCTTCGCTTAAATCGCTCGAAAGAACTTTTCTGACAAATTCGCCCTTTATGCTCTTATCCGTTTCATAATCGTCGGGTTTAAGTTGTAATACCGTTTTGTCTTCTATCTTAACAAAAAAGAAGTATTCGTTAAGCAACATGGAAAGTCCCGCATAATCGGAATCGAAATCGGCGGAATATTCGCCTTTGATTACAAGTTTTATCAAAGACTTTTCGTCGTACTTCTTTTTTAAGTCGGACACGATTTCGTCTCTGACCGATAAAAAGTTTTGTTTTCCGGTAACGTCGTACTCATATACGTAAATATCTCTCGAAGAGAATTTAACGAATTGCTTAAAAATTTTGTTTCCGGTAACGTCTAAAAGAACAAACCCCTTGTCTCCGGTTTCGTCAAAACCGCGTCCTTCAAGACATCCGCTGTAAGCGTATGTTCCGCGATTGTCGATAACGCCTTCCGAATAAGAGTGGATATGTCCTAACGCAAGATAATCTATATTTCTTCCTTTTAATCTCGGAATGCTTATTGTTTCTGCCTGACTGTTCGTTTTATATCCCGCAATCTGTCCGTGCAAGACGGCGACGTTCAGACCGTTTTCGGGAAAAGTTACGGTATCGTAAATAGAATCGGTATTATTTTCGTTTAAAACAACACCCGCAATCGTAACGTTTCCGTAAACGTAATACGTCCATTCGCTTCCGAAAACCTTTAAGTTCTCGGGAACGTGTTCTAACGACGAAACGAATCCGTCTTCATCATGATTCCCCGATAGATATAAAAAATCTATTTGCGGAGCGTTTTCTATAGAGTATAATACACGACTTTTACTTTTTGCAGATATTTTACCCGTGTCAAACGTATCGCCTGCAAGAATAATAACGGAAACACCGTTTTCTTTTGCGAAAGATATCATTTTTTCAAACGATAAAAGCGTTTCTTCTTTTCTTATTCTGTTTTTTTCGGTCGGCAGACTGTTCATTTTAGAATCTAAATGCAAGTCTGCGCAATGGATTATTTTCATAAACTATTCCTTTTCTGAAAGTATGGCTCTTAAACCGTATATTTTCATATTCATTCCCCGAAACTTTTCTTCGTACTCGGTAGGCACCGTTTTAAGAATCTCTTCCTCCGTTAATTTAATAACGTTAAATCCTGCTTCGGAAAAACTGTTAAGTGAGTATTCAAAAAAATCTTTATCGTCCGTTTTCTGAATTACCGCCCCGCCTTTTTTCAGTAACGATTTATATATCACGAGATATTTCTCGTTAGTAAGTCGTCTGTTGGCAAAACTCTTTTTGGGATACGGCGGAGAAAAATTCAAAGAAATCTGAGTTATAGAGTTCTCGTCAAAATATCTTTGCAAATACTCTGCGCCGCTATTAATAAATTTTACGTTTTTTAATCCGTAACCCTGCGCCTTTTCGCAAGCGGAAACTATAATATTTTCAAGCATTTCCACTCCGATATAGTTGTTATCGGCGTTTTTTAATGCAGACTCAATAACAAACTTCCCTTTTCCTGCACCCACATCGAGAAATATCGGATTATCGTTAGCGAACGCGGCGTTTAAATCTATTATTTTTTTATCTTTTAATGCTTGTTGTACGTTCATCGCTTTTTTATCGGCAACCAGAAGGTACTCCGACACGTTTTCAAGTCTTTCTTCTAAATGTTTTTTCCTTCTCATTCTCATAATTCGGCACTCGAACGCTTTTAATCAAGTATTTGAAAATATTTTAACATTTTTTTAAAAAACTGTCTATTCTTTACCCTTATTTTTGTTGCAAAAAAAATTTTATTATGATAGAATAATATCCGCTGACAAAGTTAAACGTTTCGGGGTGTAGCGCAGTTGGTAGCGCGCTTGTCTGGGGGGCAAGAGGTCGCGTGTTCAAGTCACGTCACTCCGACCAACAAAAATCGCTTGAAATACAAGCGGTTTTTATTTTTTAAAATTTATCATAACAAATAAAAAGCAAGCCTTTCGGGTAAACGAAAGGCTTAAAAATATATATTAAATTTTATCTTTTGAACAGTTTTCTCATAAATGCGGGAAGTTCTCTTCCCTTCTTTTCCGTTCTTACGGGTTCTTCGGGCACAGCCACGGGTTTATCTTCTTCCGCCACGATTGTTTCGATTTTAGATTTAACGTACTCTTCCGAATTAACGGGCGAATTACCTATAATGGTTTTAACGGCTTGTTCCT
>JAEDMA010000110.1 GCA_016295005.1 Christensenellaceae bacterium | reverse complement strand
AAATAAAAACGCTATTTCGGGGAGCGGCAATTTTATGCCGCTTTCCTTATTATCGGCAAAATCAAAGAGTTGCCGTATAGACGGATTAAAGGGCTGAATCAGTCCCTATCCCGTGTTGTTAAAGAAATATTATCGGAGTTACGGCGGTTATTCTTATGAAAAAAAACAGTTTAATTAAAAGGTTCGCCGCTAATTATAAGCCGCACCTGAAACTTTTTATTACAGATATGTGTTGCGCGTTTCTTATTTCCGCGTTTAATCTCGTCTATCCGTCCGTTACTCAACAGATTATAAGTCGGTTCGTTCCGCAAAAGGAACTTTCCGTAATGATTGCTGTACTTGTGGCGCTGTTGGTCTTTTACGTTATAAAAGCGGCGCTTAATTTCGTGTTGCAGTACTGGGGACATATGGTTGGCGTACGTATCCAGTCGGATATGAGAAGGGAACTTTTCGACCATATTCAGAAACTCCCCTTTAAGTATTTCGACGATAACAAAACAGGCGTTATAATGAGCCGTATGACCAACGATTTATTCGAAATATCCGAACTTGCGCATCACGGTCCCGAAGACGTTTTTCTTTCCCTTATAACCATTGTCGGCGCGTTTATTGTTCTGTGTTTAACTAACCTGTATTTAGGATTATTGCTTTTCGCGTTTATTCCGCCTATCGTCGTTTATCTTATTTTTATGCGCAAAAAAATGAGCAGAACTTTCCGCGAGATGCGAAGGGTTCAGGGAGAGATAAACGCCGATATCGAAACGAGTATTTCGGGCATAAGAGTTTCCCACGCGTTTTCTGCTAAAAAACACGAAAAAGAAAAGTTCTTAAAAAGCGACGCCGAGTTTGTGGAAACAAGAAGAAAACAATACTTGGTTATGGGTCAGTTCTTCTCTTCCACCACTTTTTTTCTCGATTTTCTTTATTTTGCCGTGCTTTTAGCCGGCGGGTTGTTTTTTTATTACGACATTATCGCAGTAGCCGATTTTACTATGTTTATCCTGTATATCGCCGCGCTTATCACCCCGATAAGAACGCTTATGACTATTTACGAAGAAATCGCCAACGGCGCGTCGGGGTTTTGCAGATTTTGCGAAATTATCGATGAACCGACGGAAACCGATTCGGATAACGCTATTACTCTCGGCGACGTTAAAGGGGATATCGAATTTAAAAACGTTTCCTTCGGTTACAGCGAAGAAGAAGGCTCGTAAAAAGTTATTAAAAACTTTACTATGAAAGTAGACTCCGGCAAAACCGTCGCGTTGGTCGGTCCTTCGGGCGGCGGTAAATCAACCATTTGCCATCTTATACCGAGATTTTACGAAGTCGACGGGGGAGAAATATTACTTGACGGCGTTAACATCACCGATATAAAAAGGGATTCGCTGCGAGAAAAAATAGGTATTGTTCAGCAGGACGTTTTCCTGTTTAACGGCACCATTAAAGAAAATATCGCGTACGGTAATTTCGACGCGACAGACGAAGAAATTTTCGAAGCGGCAAAAAAAGCTAACATAGACGAATTCGTGAACGCTCTTCCCGACAAGTACGAAACCGAGATAGGGGAGCGCGGTGTTAAACTTTCGGGCGGACAGAAACAGCGAATTTCTATCGCAAGGGTTTTCCTTAAAAATCCGCCCGTTCTGATTCTCGACGAAGCGACTTCGGCGCTCGATAACGCTACCGAAAAACTTATTCAGAAAGCGCTCGACGAACTTTCTTCGGGCAGAACGGTTATTGTTGTAGCGCACAGGCTATCTACCGTTAAAAACGCCGACGAAATTATCGTTATTACTTCCGACGGCATTGCCGAAAGGGGTAATCACGAACAACTTATGAAAATTGAAAACGGCATTTATAAAAATTTATACGAATATCAGTTCAAAAGAGGTTAATATGAGAAGAGGGGATATAGCCAAAGAATATTTTTTAAGGGGTTTAACTGCTCGCAGGCGGTTGCTCTTGCTTTTTCCGATTTATTAAACGTTGACGCGGATTCTCTGTCTAAAATGTGCATAGGGTTCGGCGGCGGTCTTGCCCGTCAAAGGCTTACCTGCGGCGCGGTTTCGGGTATGGCGTTCGTTCTGGGCGCTCTTCTTTCCGACGGAAAAGACAAAACTTTTATTTATTCGGTTATTCAGAAGGCTTGCGCAGATTTTAAAAACGAGGTCGGTTCGCTCGTTTGCGGCGACTTGCTGGAAGGGAAAATTAAGTTCGACGGTTCGCCGTCGCCCGACGAACGCACCACGGAATATTACAAAAAACGCCCGTGTCCCGATTTATGCGAACTGGCGGGGAATATTACCGAAAAGTATCTCAAAGAATACGGGATAATAAAATAAAAATCAAGACTTAACTTTAAGGAAGTTATTTTATGAAAGTCGCAATTATTTTAAATTCGCCCGTTCCGCCCGTCGGGGTCGTCGAAAAAGACGTTATCTTTGCCGACGGAGCGTACAAACATAAAGATTTATACAAGAACAAAAACGTTATCGCCGTGGTAGGCGATTTTGATACGTTAAAATATAAGCCCGAAGGAGTGCCCGTCGTTTCCCTTAACGAAGAAAAGGATTTCACCGACGGGGAAAGAGCCGTTCGCTACGCGAAAGAAGTCGGAGCCGACGAAATAATTATTTACGGGGCGACGGACGGTAAAATAGACCACGTTTTAGGCAATATTTTCCTCTTAAAAATCGCCGAAGAAATAGGGTTAAAGGCAAAAATAAAAGGCGAAGGATTCACCGTTCGCCTTATATGCGGTAAAAACGAGTTTAACGTTAACCGCGGTAAAGTTGTTTCTATTATTCCGTTCGGGGATTACTGTGTCGTAACGGATAGCGCAGGGCTTTATTATCCCCTTAATAATCTTACGTTAACGAACGGACAAACGTTAGGACTTTCCAACAAAGCCGTTTCCGAAAAAATTTCTCTCGACGTGATAAAGGGCAAAGCCCTTATCGTAATTTACGACTGACGGATTACTTACCGGAAGTCGCTTCGGCGGTGCTTTGACTATGCGTCGACGTTTGTAATCTGTTTACGACGCCGCAAAAACTTTTAGACGAGAATAAAATTATTCCTAATACTATACAAATCGCCAAGTCCGGGAAAACGTAAAGAGATTGATAAGAGAGACTGTATAAAACCACGGGCGTTCCTTCCGGTGCAAAAGCGCCGAAAGCGAATATTCCCGATAAAAACGCCATAACGAAACGCCCTAAACCCGCTACGATTGCGCCGAAAACAAATTTGAGTTGCGGCATATTTTCCATTTTTTTGCAGGTGGCAAATATTCCGGTAAGACCGATGCAGGCAAATGCCGCGGGATAATCGAGTATAAATTGCGCGGGGTGTAATATATAAGGATCCTGAACCGCTTGTAAAACACCGTAGATTAAACCCGCAAAAACACCTTTTTTGGTACCGAATATATAAGCATATACCATTAGCGGCAATAAAGAAGCGACCGTAATCGAACCGCCTTGCGGCATTTTTACGATTCTTAAATATGACAGCGCAAAACTCATTGCGATACAGATTGCTCCGTATGAGATAGATTTCGTCGAAAATCCCGTTTTATCGTCTTTGCCGAAAACAAACGCCAGAACAATTAAAACGGTGATAGTGAGAACCGCAAAGAAATAAAGGGCTATGGAATTGACCTGTTCGTTTGTAAGCCAGTTTTTTTCGGCTGCGTCTCCGCTCGCAAAGTGTACGGCAAGGCAGACGAAAGTCGTTACGAGTGCTGCGCCGATTAAACACGCGCTTATGATTTTGTTCGTTAAATTGCGTTTATAAATCAACAGTACCGCGCTTACCGCAACAGCCGTAACCAAACCCATTAACGGATAAAACACGATGGCGACAAGTTCCTCTTCCATAAAAAACAGAATCAAAGAAATTAAGACGATAACCGCGGAATAAACGATAGCCGTTACCAAAGATACTCTTAAAAATGGTTTTGCAGGAACTTTTTTTGCGGCTAATACAAGATACGTGACGACGAAGGTCAGTATAAGCGCCAACGTCAGCCAGGTGGCGACGGAACGTATGATATTACCCGTCGTATCGAATAAAACAGGATACCAGGTTGCGGGTTTATCTCCGTCAAGTAAATTGAAAAACATAAAACACTCCTTTTATTCGCCATAAAAGCAAAAACGCGCCCGAAAAGGCGCGCAGACTGTATTTTTGCATTTTCCTTCAAGAATTACCTTGCGGATTCAATGGTTTAATCTCAGCCTTTCGGCACCCATAGCGAATATTTAATTTTGATGGTTTTATTATATTCCTTTTAAGACCTTGCGTCAAGCGTTTTTTTGTGATAAAATAAAAAACGGCAGCGCACGCCGCGGTTTACGCCGCCTTTTCCGTCGGCAAAAACCGTATCGACCGGAAAGCGCATAA
>JAEDMA010000109.1 GCA_016295005.1 Christensenellaceae bacterium | reverse complement strand
ATTCTTTGTTGTATAATCACGGGGCAAGCGGAATCTATTATTGTAACGACGTTTCAAACGAATTAAAACGAGCGGAAATCGGAAGCGCGTTGTCGTGCGGAGAACTTCTGAAGGTTGCAGGCGCGCTGCGAGCGGCAAGAATAGTAAAAACGTCCGTATTATCCGTGAAAGACGACGAAATAAAATTGCTTCCCGAAATTGCTCAAAATCTGTTTACTAACCTGTCTTTTGAAGAAGAGATATCGGATAAAATTATATCGGAAGACGAACTAAGCGATAACGCTTCGCCCAAATTGTTCTCTATAAGAAAGAGCATAAGAAATCTTAACGCTAAAATCCGAGACCAACTTAATTCGTATATGCGCGGCGGACTGAATAAGTATTTGCAGGAAAGCGTTGTGACGATGCGTCAGGATAGGTTTGTTATTCCGGTTAAAAGCGAATATCGTGGTCAGATAAAGGGTTTTATACACGATCAGTCCTCTTCGGGCGCGACCGTTTTTATCGAACCCGAACAGGTTATGGAACTCAATAACCAGTTAAAAACCGCTAAACTTGACGAAGCGGAAGAAATACACAAAATTCTTGCCGATCTTTCTTATAAAGTTACCTTTATGACGGACGGAATAAGAAACAATTACGATAATTTGTCCGATTTAGACAGATTTTACGCTTCCGCCGCCTATTCGTTTTCCAATAAATGTACTTATCCGAATCTTAACGATAAGGGAATAATTGATATAAAACGCGGCAGACACCCTTTAATCGACGCAAATAAGGTTGTACCCGTTGACGTGAGTTTGGGTAAAGACTATAACTTTTTACTTGTTACGGGACCTAATACGGGCGGGAAAACGGTTACGCTTAAACTTGTCGGGTTGTTTACGCTTATGGCGATGAGCGGGCTTTATATACCCGCTTCCGACGAGAGCGAAATATCCGTTTTCGACGAAGTATTTTGCGATATCGGCGACGAACAGAGCATAGAACAAAGTCTTTCGACTTTTTCTTCTCATATAAAAAACATTGTAAATATTTTAAACGGCGTAAACGGCAGAACTCTTGTTTTGTTGGACGAGTTAGGCGCGGGGACCGACCCTGAAGAAGGGAGCGCGCTTGCTCTCGCGGTGATAGAAAAACTGCTTGAACTTAATTGTTACGGTATTATAACGACTCATTACGCCAAATTAAAAGAGTTTGCCACGGAAAATTCGAAGATAGAAAACGCATCCGTTGAATTTGACGGGGCAACTTTAAAGCCGTTGTATAAATTAAACGTCGGCGTTCCCGGGAGTTCCAACGCAATAGAAATCGCTAAGGTTTTGGGTTTAAACCCCGCAATAATAAGTAACGCTTTAAGTTATCTTTCGGAAGATAAGATATCTTTCGAAGGCGTTATAAAAAAAGCAGAAGAAAGCCGAAGAAAAGCGGAGAAACTTTTCGAAGAAACAGAAAAAATAAAAGAGGAAAAAGAAGAGGAACTGAAAAAAATCGCTTCCGAACGTGAAAAAATCGAAAAGGAAAGAGAAAAAATATATTTTAACGCTAAACAGGAAACCAAACGTATAGTTGCGGATAAACTTTCCGAAGCGGAAGAAATAATAGAAGAACTTAAAAAAATATTAAAAGACGCAGAACTTGAAAGCAAAGAGGTTTTTAGGGCGAGCGCTCTTAAAAACCGTATCGCAAACAGTAAATATCTCTCTTTTGAAACGGAAAATACCCCTTACGAACTGAAAAAAACGGATGAAAACTTGCTTAGGGTTGGCGATAACGTTTATATTAAGCCATTTAACGCTTACGGTATAGTTAATGAAATAAAGCCAAACAAAAAAGAAGTAACTGTTCTTATCGGGGACATGAAGAGCGTTGTAAAAATGAAAGATATTTATAACGCAAAACCGCAGGAAACGGGAAAAACTGTAAAAGTAAACAGAAAAACGTCTTTTAACCCTAAAACGGAACTTAACGTTATGGGGATGACTGCGTTGGAAGCCGAAACAGAATTGAAGTATTTTATCGACCAGGCTGTCGTAAACGGTCTTGAAGAAATTAAAATAATTCATGGCGTCGGAGAAGGAATTTTAGTAAAAACGGTAAGAAATTACCTGAAAAAAGATAAAAACATAAAAGAATTCAGACGAGGAATATACGGCGAAGGCGAAAACGGCGTTACAATCGTTAAATTAAAATAAGGTGAGAAAATGAGAGAAATATTCTACGAAGAAAGTTCCCATATTCAGAACGAGAAAAAAGCAAAAACTATTTTTATTGTTTTTACGGTGTTGGCGGCAATATCGTTTATTATGATGATTTTCTGGTTTTTTATGATAGGATTCGTTAAAGTTGAAGACCTGAAAAAGGGGAATATTGTGGTAAATATAATTTACCTTTTCGTTCCGTCGCTGATGTTTTTGGGGTTAGGAATATTATCCATGAATTTTAGATCCAAATTTTACGTCGATTATGATTATACTTTTGTTACGGGAAGCGTAAGATTTTCTAAAATAATCAGAAACGTTAAACGTAAAAATATATGCAATTTTAACGTTGAAGCGATAGAAAAGGTTGGTAAAGTAGACAGTGAAACCTTTAACATGTATCTTAAAATGCCCGGGATAAAGAAAAAACCTTTAACTCTTAACGTTTATCCTTCTAACGAAGACTTTTTCTATATGGTTGTAAATACCGATAAAGGAAAAGAATTGTTTATACTTGATTGCAAAGAAGAATTTATCGCTACCGTTTTAAGGTATTCGAATCGCGGTATTCTGGAAAAGGATTATAAATGATATATTTAGATAATGCGGCAACGACAAAACCGTCCGAATCGGCATTAAAAAAAGCGGAAATTTTTAACAGCGAGTATTATTTTAATCCGTCCGCGTTGTATAGGGGCGGACTCGATTGCGCAAAAGAAGTTAAAAAAGCAAAAGAAAGCGTTTTAAAAAATCTCGGCACAAGCGATCACGAAGTGATTTTTACTTCTTGCGGAACGGAGAGCGATAATACGGCTATTTTTTGCGCGGTTAAACGCGGCTCTTACGTTACAGATAAAGGCGAGCATGCCGCCGTTTATAAAAGTTTCTGCGAACTGAAAAATAAAGGACAAACCGTTTTCTTTGCGGATTTATTGCCCGACGGAAGCGTTGATACGGATAAGTTGTACGATTACGTATCTAATAACCGCGTCGATTTTGTTTCGATTGTTCACGTAAACAACGAAACCGGCGCTATAAACGATATTAACGAGATAGCGAAAAAGCTAAAAGAAATAAATAATAAAATCGTTTTCCACTCGGACGGGGTTCAGGCGTACGGAAAATTGCCTTATAAGCTAAGTAAAAATATAGATTTGTACTCGATAAGCGCCCACAAAATTAACGGATTAAAAGGTGTCGGCGCTTTAATAAAAAGAAAAACGTTGAGTCTTGCTCCTTACATAATCGGGGGCGGACAAGAAAACGGATTAAGGTCGGGAACGGAAAACGTTTTCGGGATAAAAGTTTTCGAGTATGCGGGAGAAGAAAGATATACCGTATTAAACGAAAATTTTAACAAGGTTACCGCATTAAAAAATAAGGCGTTAAGTCTTATAGATAAATCGATTTTTAAGGTTATTTCTTCCGATAATGCTTCGCCTTACGTTTTAAGTGTTTCGGCAGTCGGGTTAAAAGGAGAAGTTTTAATGCATATTCTTGAAAGCGAAGGTATAATCGTCGGGAATGGTTCCGCATGCTCTTCTAAAAACCCGTTCAGCAGGGTAATCGAATCGTGCGGTTACGATAAAAACGTGCTAAACGGGGTTATCCGTATAAGTTTTTCGCCGTATAACACGGATGATGAAATAGTTAAAGCGATTGAAAGACTAAACGACAACGCAAAAAAATTAAAAGGTATAATGAACTGATGGAAAAGGCTATAATTATAAGATATTGCGAAATACATTTAAAGGGAAAAAATCGCGGACATTTTGAAAAACTATTAAAAGAAAACGTGCAAAAATCATTGAAAGGTATAAACCATACGTTTACGGTTATGCATAGCAGGTATCTGATAGAAAATTTCGATGAAAGCGACTATGAGATTATAACGGAAAAGCTTCGTAAAATAGCAGGCGTACATAATTATAGCCTTGCTTACGTCGTAGCGAATGATTTTGAAGAAATCTTAAAAGCCGCCGAAAAAATTTGCGAAGGAAAGAAAGGAGCGTTCAGGGTAACAACCAACAGAGCGGATAAGACTTTTAAGCCTGACTCGATGGAAACATCTATGTTGCTTGGTGGAAGACTTTTGGAAAAATACGGAAATAACATTAAAGTCGACGTAAAAAACCCCGATTTTACCGTTTTTGTCGATATCAGAGAAGATAAGAAAACTTTTGTGTACTCGGAAACCGTTTCTTGTATGAGCGGTATGCC
>JAEDMA010000108.1 GCA_016295005.1 Christensenellaceae bacterium | reverse complement strand
GAGTGTTTTAAACACTCTTTTTTCGTTTATTAAACTATTACCCAATTGTTCCTACAAAGAGTTCTCTATCATTTTATAAATTTGAACCGTTGGTAATAAATCAGTAATGTCTTTAAATACTAAATTATATTCTAATTCCATAACAACGTATCCTTCTTCACTGTCCCAACAAATTGCACCACATTCTTCACAAAAGTCTCCATTATAAAGCCCGTTATGCCTATGCCCCAAATATTTATTGGGATTATTTCCACAAGCAATCAAATTAAAAGAACTACTCACTAATATAATAGATAAAATAGAAACTAAAAACTTTTTCATAAAACCCTCCACAAAATAAAAAGTGCGCCTACCGAAGTAAACGCACAAAAAACGCAAACTCCGATAGTCGCCAAACCAACTGAAAAGCAAGAACAAATCTACGCTATATCCAGTAGGAATTTGCATTTTTATCAAATTCATTATGGACATATCGCAAAAAGAATATAATTACCTCAAAAGATAAAAATAGTCCTTGCCTAATTTATTCAGTTGGTTTGGCATAATTATTATATCACATATAAAATATTTCATCAAGTGTTTTTAGTGGACAAAAGAAAACTCGACTTTTTTTAAGTCGAGTTTCATAAAGTATTTAATTTAAATCCCTACGAGTGACGCCCATAAAGGGTCTTTTTCAAAATAAACTCGCGCAAGCGACGATTTATTTTTACGAAAATAAAAAAACGCATTGCAAAGCAAAACGACGTACCGTAAAGACGTATAACTTGCGGACAGACGAAAACGACTCGTTGTCCTTTAAAAACCTCTCAACGCCCGAAAAACGTAATGGCGGCGTTGCGATAAAAACTCACAACGCCGCGGAAAACGTCCCGATTATTTTATTTCTTCCACAGATATTTTTTTATAAATTTCGTCGTATTTGTCTTTATAGAAAAGGTTTGTTCCGCTGGTGGTGATAGCGGCGGTACCCGCGGCGACGGCGCAGCGTAAAATTTCTTCGGCGTCAGCCCCCTTCATAATCTGAACTGCGGCGGAGGCGACCATGCTGTCCCCCGCGCCGACGGTGGAATTTATCGCCACGTTAGCGCTTTTGCAGTAATAACTTTTGCTGCCGTCGGTAAAAATCGCGCCCTCCGACCCTAACGAACACAACACGTTCTGCGCGCCGTGGTCGATAAGCGTTCTGCACGCGGAAATAACGTCTTTATGGCTGTGCAAGATGCTGTTTACGTAATCTTCCAACTCTATTATGTTCGGTTTAACGAGATACGCGCCCGTTTTAAGCGCTTCTACAAGGTTATCTTTCCCCGTATCCACGATTTTTTTCACGTTTTCCGGGATAACGCTTAAAACTTCTCTGTAAAAAGAATGTTCCACACCCAAAGGAAGACTTCCGCTCATAACGGCGATGTCGCACAGTTTAGAAAGGTTTTTAACGCTTTCGATAAGTTCGGTTTGCTTTTCTCTGCTGACCTTTTCTCCCCTGTCGTTTATCTCGGTGAGCATGGCTTTTTTGTCTATGATTTTGTAGTTGGTTCTCGCTTTTCCTTCGCAGTAAACGAAATCGTGCTTAACGCGTTCTTTCGTCAGGGCGTATTCGAAAACTTTGGCGTGTTCGTTGAACATAAACCCCGTGGCGATACATTCCTCGCCGAGCCTTGCGACTCCTTTTGCTACGTTAAGCGCTTTGCCCGAATACGTTTCAGTCTTACTGTTTACTCTGTTAAGTTGCCCCACGTTAAGACTGTCGAGTTCCACCGTGCAATCTATACTCGGATTCGGGCATATGGTTAAAATCATCGTTGCTCCTTATAAAAGCCTCTCTGACGCTTGAATTTCCGCCCGATTACCACGGGCGGAAAATCAAACCGAAAGTTATAATTATTTGTTTTATTGTTTTTTAGCGTCCGCAATTATTTTTTCCTGAGCGGTAAAAGGCACTTCTTCGTATCCCATAAACTCTGCGCGGAATTTTCCCCTTCCCTGCGTCATGCTCCGTAAATCGGTAGCGTATTTAAGCATTTCGGAAAGAGGGGCTTCCGCGGAGACCACTTGCAGAGAACCGTTGGATTCCATTCCTAAAATTCTGCCGCGGCGTTTGTTCATATCACCTAAAATATCGCCCATAAAGTTATCGGGAACGACTATTTTATACGAATATATGGGTTCCAAAATTACAGGTTTAGCGCGTCTTATCGCATCGTCGTAGGCGAGTTTCGCCGCCGACACGAAAGCGACTTCTTTACTGTCTACGGGGTGATATTTACCGTCAAACAACGTGCATTTAAGATTTACCATCGGATACCCTGCGAGAACGCCTTTGGTTATCGCTTCTCTTAACCCCTTTTCGACCGCCGGTATAAATTGTTTCGGAACGGCTCCGCCGACGACCGCGTCTACGAACTCGAATTTGCCGTCTTCTGCGCCCGGTTCGAATCTGATGTTGACCACGCCGTATTGTCCTGCGCCGCCCGTTTGTTTTTTATGTTTGCCTTCCGCTTCGGCAACGGAAGTTATCGTTTCTCTGAAAGCGATTTTCGGGTCGGAAAGCGCCGCTTCGCAACCGAATTTTGCTTTTAACTTCTTGCACAGAACGTCGAGTTGAGTGTCGCCCAATCCCCTGATGACCGTTTCGCCCGTTTCCTGATCTTTCTCGACTTTAAAGGTAAGGTCTTCTTCGGCAAGTCTTGAAAGCCCCTGGAATACTTTGTCTTCCTCGCCGCTCTTCGCCGCGCGTATCGCCATGGTGAGAACGGGTTGAGGGAAAGGAATCGCGTCGAATCTGATGTTAAACGACTCGTCGCAAAGAGTATCGCCGGTGTTGGTTTTGTTGAGTTTGTTCACCGCGCCTATATCGCCCGCGCCGAGTTCCGTAACGGCTTCCTGCTTTTTGCCTTTCATTATATAGATAGAATTTATTCTTTCTTTTTCGCCGGTTACGGTGTTTAATACCGTCATGCCGCTTTTAAGCGTGCCGGTGAAAATTCTTATCATGTTGAGTTTGCCTACGAACGGGTCGGCAACGGTTTTAAACACCTGCGCGGAGAACGGTTTGTTTTCGTCGCAGGTAACGCCGATATATCCGCCGTCGGAAAGTTTGGTCGCCATAACGGGTTTTCTTTCCTGCGGGTTGGGAAGAATATCGACTATTTCGTTCATAAGATTAATAACGCCCATGTTCGTAATGGCGGAACCGCCCATAACGGGAATGGTATCGCCTGCGAACAACCCTTTTTTAACGCCGATTATAATATCGTCGTTCGGCAAAGTGCCGTTGTTCAGGTATTCGTCGAGCAGTCTTTCGTCCGATTCCGCGGCGGCTTCGATAAGCCCGTCTTTAACCGCTTCGAGTTCGGCTTTCATGTTTTCGGGAACGGAAGTTTCTACCCTTCCGCCCGGGGTAAACTCATACGCTTTACCGGAAATTACGCTTACGTACCCTTTCATTTTGTTGTCGCGGATAATCGGCATGTGCATCGTAGCGATTTTTTTGCCGTATTTTTCTCTGAAAGCGTTTGCCGTACCGACGTAATCGGAATTTTCTTTATCTATACCGTTGATGAAAATAATCAACGGAACGTGATTTTTTATGCAATAATCCATTGCTTTTTCCGCGCCTACGGAAACCTGACCTGATGCGTCCGCGACTAATATCGCGGAACCTACCGCTCTCATAGCCTCTTCGAATTCTCCTTCGAAATCGAAAAAACCGGGAACGTCGACTATATTTATTTTAACGTCCTTCCAGAAAGTATACGCGCAAGCGAGCGAAATGGAAATTTTACGGGAAGTTTCTTCCGCATCGTAATCCATAACGGTATTTTTTTCGGAAGTTTTACCTAATCTGTCGATACTTTTCCCGTTAAAAAGCATGGCTTCGGCAAGAGAAGTTTTGCCTTCTCCGCTGTGCCCGATAATAGCAACGTTTCTGATTTTTTCTGCGCTGATTCTGTCCATTTTTATAATCCCCCTTATTAAACAAATCGGCTACCCGTCTACGGGATGTTTTTATTATATTACATAAACGTTCCCATTTCAAGGGGGTATTTAAAAATTTTACAAAAAACGCCGCCTCTTCCGATATCGTTTTACGCACGGATACGTATGCGCATACGACGTATCAGTAATCGTTTAAGTCTATATTTATGCAGTCCGACGGCGGTTTCGGCGGTTTATCGTTGCAACAGGGGTTGTTTTTTGCGCCGTATTTGGTTAAAGTAACGCTTTCGGCGCAAAGTTCGCCGCACTTTAAGTCCACCAAAATCACGTCGTTACCGATTTTTATTATTTTAGACTGGCTTATATAAATTTCCGTGCGGTTGAAAAGTTTGGTTATACAGTTTAACTTTTTACCGGGAACTATTATTCCCGTAAGCACGCCTTTTGGGAAATCCAGCGTCAGATCGGTAATGTTTCCTAAACTTT
>JAEDMA010000107.1 GCA_016295005.1 Christensenellaceae bacterium | reverse complement strand
GGGGACGTAGCTCAGTTGGTTAGAGCGCATGCTTGACATGCATGAGGTCATAAGTTCGAGCCTTACCGCCCCCACCATTGAAAATGAACCGCAAAAACCTGCGGTTCATTTTTTATGCTTTTTGTATGATTCCGGTTAACATTCAGAAATGCTCTTTACTTTTACGTTTTTTTAGTTTATAATGAGAAAAAATTTAGAGAATAACAAGGATTATTATGAAAGATTATATCAATAAAAGTTTTCCTCACCTGATTTACGGCGCAGACTATAATCCGGAACAATGGGCAGACTACCCTGATATTTTAGAACAGGATATGGAGTTAATGAAAGCAGCCCATGTGAACGAGATGAGCGTAGGAATATTTTCCTGGGCCTTTTTAGAACCGAAAGAAGGGGAATACGACTTTTCTTTTACGGATGAAATCCTGGATAAAATATACGAAAACGGCGGCAGGGTGATACTTGCAACACCGAGCGGATCTCGTCCGCGCTGGCTCGTAGAGAAATATCCAGAAGTTATGCGCGTGACTGCCGACGGGAAGCGTTTGGGGTTTAGAGATAGACATAATCATTGTTATACTTCTCCCGAATACAGAAAAAAAGTCGCGGCAATCGACTATAAGTTGGCAGAAAGATACGGAAACCACCCTGCCGTAATTGCCTGGCATATTTCAAACGAATACGGAGGAAGATGTTATTGTCCGTATTGCAGAAGAGCGTTTGTCGAGTTTTTGCGTAAACGGTACGATAACGATATTCATAAACTTAACGAGCAGTATTGGTCGGCGTTTTGGGGGTTAAAATACGATAATTTCGAACAAATCGAACCGCCGACAGATATGTCTGTAAGCGCAATTAACGCTTTATACGTCGATTGGGAACGCTTTGTTACAGAACAGACGGCCGATTTTATGCAAAACGAAATCAACGCCGTTAAAAGTGCGTGTCCAAATCTTCCCGTCACAACAAATTTAATGTGGAAGCATCATCTGAATTATTGGAAGATAGCGGAAAAACTCGATTTTGTGTCGTGGGATTCATACCCGGAATGGAAAGACCCCTTTGAAAACGCATCACAGGTTGCTTTTTGGCACGACCTTTTCCGTTCGCTTAAATTCCGCCCGTTTTTGCTTATGGAAAGCGCCCCCGGACTTGTTAACTGGATGGCTATAAATAGGCTAAAACGCCCGAATATCGACAAGTTGCAAAGCATGCAGGCAATTGCTCATGGAAGCGATAGCGTTCAATATTTCCAGTTCAGGAAGGGACGCGGCGGTAAAGAAAAATTCCACGGTGCAATCGTGGATCATGCAGGTTCTTCCGATACTCGTATTTTTAAAATAGTTAAAGAAGTCGGCGAGACAATAAACAAAATAGACGAAATAGCAGGTACCGGCGTAAAATCGAAGGTGGCGATCCTGTTTGACTGGGAAAACAGTTGGGCGATACAATACGCCACGGGGTTTAACAACGGTAACAAAAAATACACAGAAACGTGTGAAAACTACTATCGGGCTTTTTGGAAAGAAGGCGTTAACGTCGATATAATCAATAGCGAAGGCAACTTTTCCAAGTATTCGATAATAGTCGCGCCGATGTTATATTCTTTGAGCGAGAAAACCATTGATAAAATCGAAAAATACGTTAAAAACGGCGGATGGATATACTCTACGTATATGAGCGGATATGTTAACGAAAACGATCTTTGCTATTTAGGAGGGTTTCCGTCCGGGGTTCTTAAAACCGTTTTCGGAATTGTAAACGAAGAAATAGATTCTTTATATGAAACGGACGAATACATAGTTAAAACCGTTGACGATAAAAGTTTTAAAGGCCGCGATTATTGCGAACACGTTATTATAAAAGGAGCGAAGACTCTTGCAACGATTCAAACAGAATTCGGAAACTACCCTGCGTTAACGGTAAACGAATACGGTAAGGGCAAAGCATTTTATCAATCGTTCCGGGATTCCGGAGAATTTAACGAATACTTTTTACGTAAAATCGTTATCGAGCGCAGAATATATAAAGAATTTGACAATCTTCCCGACAAATTGACCGTTCATACGAGAGAAGACGATAAAACCGTGTATGTTTTTATCGAAAACTATTCCGAAAAAGAACAATGCTTAATTTCAGACCGCAAATATTTCGATCTTTTAAACGGTAAAATCATAACGGAAATTGTCGTAAAACCTCTTTCTGTTGCCGTTTTAAGAAGAGATAAATAAAAACTTTCATGTAATAAAATAGTAAAGCGAGAAGCGAAGAACGGGAAAAGGCTCTTCTCTTAGGGATTTTTAGAAACTATAAAAGGATAGCAATATTTTTGCTATCCTTTTATTTCTGGGCTTTGCAAAAACCCACTACTTAACGTCGTTAAGTTATAGTGTGCTATACCTCAAAGATTTTTGACGCAAAGGAAACGGCTCGATAAACTGGAATTTTTCAGTGGACTATTTTCTCTCAACGGAAAATCCAATCTTACGGTCTTTATAGTAATATTCGTAATCGTGTTCGCTAATCTCCCTTAGGACACGGCAGGGATTTCCAACCGCAACAACGCCCGAAGGAATATCCTTTGTAACAACGCTGCCTGCACCGATAACCGAATTGTCACCAATGGTGACGCCGGGAAGAATGATTGCTCCTGCACCGATCCACACCCTGTTTCCGATATGTACGATAAGGTTATACTGATAAACCTTTTCACGAAGTTCAGGGCAAATAGGATGCGCCCCAGTCGCAATGACAACGTTCGGTGCTATCATTACGCTGTCGCCAATGTAAATGTCGGCATCGTCTACGACAGTAAGATTGAAATTTGAATAGAAGTTTTTGCCGACGTGCATATTACAGCCCCAATTTGCGTGAAAGGGCGGCTCGATGTAACAATTCTCTCCGACCTCAGCAAATACTTTGCGAATGATCTGCTCACGGTACTCGACCTCGGAAGGACGTGACATATTAAAATTGTGGATCAATTCCTTGCATTCATAGAGCTTTTTATCAAGCTCCTTGGGAATAGCCTCGAACGAACAATCATAAAGCTCACCGTTTTTCATCTTTTCAGATAAAGTCATATTTACCCTCTCCGAAATTCTTATTTATTGGTAAGTTTATCATAACATAAAATTAAATTTAATTCAATCTGTTTTACGTGGACAAAAGAAAATTCGACTTAATAAAAGTCGAATTTTCTAAATCATATAATTAAAATCCCTATGGGAACTGCGGGAAAGTTCTTCGCTTTTTCGGTAAAAGGATTAATCGGTTTACGAATTTCGACGCTTCTTTGAAATTTGCCGCCCAAAAATACAATAAAGATACTGATAAAATCGACATTCACATTCGTATTACGGGAAAAGATTACTGTTTTTACGTGTATTACGATTTTGAAATAATATAAGTAAATCGATGATATAATAACAGCATCCTTCTTCGGTGAGAGACGTTTTTTCTTGACTTTTTGAAGAAAATAAAGTAAGATAAAATCGACTAAAATATTATCGGACAAAATTTAGACACATTTCGCAAAATATCGGACATTTTAGGGGTGCGGAATATAACAAAAATCGCCGTTTCTTAAGCAAAAACACCTAAAAAACAGCGATTTTCTATATATGGCAGGGGAGACGCGACTCGAACACGCAACCGGCGGTTTTGGAGACCGCTGCTCTACCAATTGAGCCACTCCCCTAATAGCATATTGATTATATAATAAATATCGATAATAGTCAAATATTTTTTAACGGTTAGACGATTAAATTCTTTGAAATCGTAACGATTTTACCGATTATCGTAATAACGAAATTATTACCTGAAAGAGAAATAGAATAATCATTGAGGTTTCGGTCTGAAACATGAAGGAATTAAAAATTTATACAGACGGCGCATGTTCAGGAAATCCGGGTAAGGGCGGGTATTGCGCTATTTTAATTTATAACGGGAAAGAAAAAGTCGTTTCGGGTAGCGAGCTTAATACAACAAACAACAGGATGGAACTTTTAGCCGTAATTCGCGGACTCCAGACGTTAAAAGTCCCTTGTTCGGTTGAATTATTCAGCGATTCGCAATACGTTACCGATGCATTTAATAAAGGATGGATAACCAACTGGCAAAAAAACGATTGGAAAACTTCTTCCAAATCCCAAGTTAAAAACAGAGATTTATGGGAAGAGTTGTTACGTCTTTTATCAATTCATCTTGTGAGGTTTGTAAAGGTTAAGGGGCATTCGGATAACGAATATAATAATCGTTGCGACCAAATAGCGGTTTCGGAATACAAAAAACTTGATTCGTAGCGTAGAAAACTCTTTTTTGTAATATACTATTAATGTGAAAAAGAGTAATTTTGTTCTGCTAAAAATCCAAACGATTCTTCTATCTGTTTTAATTTGCCTTATAGGGGTGTCGGGAATTGTTTTTTCGATGCTATATATAGAAACGTTTGAATCGGGTTTTGAGTCGCAATACCTTATGTCTATAAAGGTTGTTTCAGTTGCCGGTATTATTGCTTTAACCATCGCTACGTTGTCTTTCTC
>JAEDMA010000106.1 GCA_016295005.1 Christensenellaceae bacterium | reverse complement strand
AATCGCCTTGTTCGTTAAAAGAGAGTTTATTTCCAAATATAAACAAACCATATTAGGTCCGCTCTGGGCTATTATTCAACCGCTTTTAACGACGGTGGTTTTTTCCGTGGTTTTCGGTAAAATCGCGGGGCTGCCCGTAACCGATTCGCCGGAGTCGAATATGCTTTTACCGCCCTTTCTGTTCTATATGGCGGGAACTATAGCCTGGGGATATTTTTCTCACGTGGTGTCCGCTACGTCGGAAACTTTCAGGGCAAACGCAAGAATAATGAGCAAAGTATACTTCCCGAGACTCGTTTCGCCTATATCCACGGCGATTTCCAACCTTATTTCGTACGGAATACAGATTTTGCTTTTTATAATTATTTACGCGGTCTGCGCGATCGTCGGCATTGCCGAAGTCAATTTCACCATAAACGTTTTGCTCGTGCCGCTTTGTATTCTGCAAATGATGCTTTTAGGGCTCGGAACGGGAATTTTAATTTCTTCGCTTACCACAAAATACAGAGATCTCGCGATGCTCGTCGGGTTCGGTCTGCAACTGTGGGAATACGCTTCGCCCGTCGCGTACGGATTATCGCTCGTAACAGAACACGCTTCGGCTACGGCGTTCAATGCCTATATGATAAACCCGTTCGCGTCGATAGTAACTACCGTAAGGTACGGCGTGTTTGGAAGCGGATATTTTAATCTTACGTTTTATCTGATAAGTTGGGGAGTAACCCTTTTACTTTTCTTTGCCGGAGTTCTGCTTTTTAACAGAGTGGAAAAAACTTTTACCGACACTATATAGGAGATTTATATGGCGGAAACAATTCTGAAAGTCGAAAACGTCGGCAAAGAGTACAGATTAGGGCAGATAGGCGGCGCAACGCTACGAGAAGAACTTCAAAGGCTCGGCGCCAAAATCAGAAAAAAAGAAGACCCTACTTTAAAAATCGGGTACAAAAAATCGGTTAAAAACGGTAAAATACACGCGCTTAAAAACGTTTCGTTCGAAGCGGAACGCGGCGAAACGATAGGTATCATCGGCAGAAACGGAGCGGGGAAATCTACGTTGTTAAAACTTATAACGGGCGTTACCGCGCCGACAAGCGGAACGATATATTTAAACGGCAGAGTGGCTTCCATGCTCGAAGTGGGTACGGGGTTTCACCCCGAACTGACCGGCAGAGAAAATATATACGTAAACGGCGCCATTCTCGGAATGACCAAAAAAGATATAGACTCTAAAATCGAAGATATAATCGACTTTTCCGAGTGCAGAGAATTTATCGATACGCCGGTAAAGAGATATTCTTCGGGAATGTACGTAAAACTCGCTTTTTCCGTCGCTGCTCATCTCGACGCCGAAATAATGATTATGGACGAAGTCCTCGCCGTGGGCGACGTGGCGTTTCAGAATAAGTGCATAAAAAAGATGAAAGAAATCGCGGACTCCGGCAGGACTATTTTATACGTTTCGCATAATATGTCTACCGTACGCAATCTTTGCAAAAGGTGCATAATAATCGAGAAGGGAGAAAAAGTTTTCGACGGCGACACCGAAGACGCCATAGCGAAATATATTTCGTCAAACAGCGAAACGGTTACCGCGAAAGACGTATTTAGCGATAAAAGACCGTATAAACTGACGTTTGCCGTAAGACTTTCCAAAGTGGAAATAATGGGCGGCAACGGCGTTTATAAAAGGGGAGAAAACCTGTGTTTTTTAACGACTTTTCTTACTAAAACCGATTTTGCGGATTTGAAAGTGCGCGCGGTTGTTTCCACATTAGACGGCGTGACGGCGGGGGTCGCCGTGTCCGAAAGTTTTGCGGGTAAAAAGGGCGAAAGCAACGAAAAAGAATTGTCGCTCGATTTAAGCGATTTGCTGCCAGATAAATATAAGGTAAGCCTTACGTTTACCGAAGCGGATAAAAACGGTAACTATACCGATCACGACTGCGTTTTAGACGCCTTGTTTTTTGAAATTCTGCCCGACGAAAAGGATATGGCGTATAAAGATTATAATATTAAAACTTCGGGCGCGAAACTTAGTTTTATTTGATTTTAACCAAAATACCGTAAACCGATTAAACGCGTACGGAGTAAAATTTTATCCGAAAACGGATAAAACTTCGAGTTATAGACGAATAAACGAAATCGTCAGAATATTATTTTACAATGGAAAAACAGAGAGTAAAAAGCGAAAGCAAATCTTTTTTGGAAGAAGTAAACAGAATCCCCGATTACGACGGGGTGTTCAGGGCAAGCGCAAAAACGGGCGGCAAAGGTAAAGGCGTGGTTTCGGGTCTTATAAAACCCCGAATCTGGAAACTCATCGTCGCCTTTATATTTTACGTTATAAAAACTTTGCCGTTATACGTAATACCTATACTGACGTCGGCAGTGATAGACGAACTTTCCGCCGAACAAACAGATATAAACAGAATAATTATATACGGCGCGATAATGCTCTTTTCTTTGTTGCAGAACGTGCCTACGCATATGGTGTACGCGAACATCACCGACGGCGTTCTGCGCAGTATGGACGCGGGTGTTAAAGATACCGTCGTAAGAAAGTTGCAACGACTTTCCATTACCTATCACAGCGAAATGGAAAGCGGAAAACTTCAGTCCAAATTCATGCGCGATACGGAAAGCGTCAGTCAGTACCTTCGCACGGTATTTTATTCGCTTATTCCTACGGTAATATCCCTTGCTATAAACGTCGGGATAACCCTTTATAACAGTCCTGTCGTCGCCCTTTTCTTCCTTCTTATCGTGCCGATAGACGTAATTTTAGTAAGAATGTTCCACGGACCTATTTCGCAAAGGTACAGCGACCTTCGCCGCGATAACGAAAATCTTTCGGCGAAACTCACGCAGATGCTCGAAATGATTCAGGTTACCAAAGCGCACGGTCTGGAAGACGAAGAAATAAAAAAACTCGACGAGGACATAAGAAAGGTGACGAGAAGCGGACTTTACGCCGACAGAACGGTAGCAAGGTTCGGTTCGTGGTCGTGGGTCGTGGCGCAACTTTTTAACGTGCTGTGTTTGTTCTTTTGCGTGTATATGGCAATCAAAGGCGTGCCGGGATTCACCGCCGGGGCAATAATACTTTACCAGTCGTTGTTTTCGCAGATAAACGGAAACGTTCAGGCGGTGATAAACTCGTTTCCGCAAATGGCTTCGGGAAAAGAAGCGATTCGTTCTCTTTCCGAAATTATGGATAGCGACGATATAGAAGATTCCAAAGGCAAAAGAAAAATCAACGGACTTCGCGGCGACGTGAAATTCGAAAAGGTGTATTACAGATACCCCGATAAAGAAGAATTCGTTATAAAGAATTTTTCGCTCGACGTAAAAGCGGGCGAATGCGTGGCTTTCGTAGGGGCGTCGGGGTCTGGTAAATCCACCGTAATGAATATGATTATAGGGTTTTTAAAGCCTACCGAAGGGGCTTTGTATATCGACGGACAAAACATTTGCGACGTCGATTTGTCGAATTATAGAAGTCATTTGTCGGTAGTTCCGCAAAACAGCGTTTTGTTCGAAGGTTCTATAAAAGAAAACATTACTTACGGACTTAAAAAGTATTCCGAAGCGGATTTGGAAAACGCTATCGAACGCGCCAACGTAAAAGAGTTTTTGAAAGACTTGCCGAACGGCATCGACAGTAACGTCGGGGAACACGGCGGAAAGCTCTCGGGAGGGCAAAAACAGCGTATCGCTATAGCGCGCGCCTTAATCAGAAATCCGCAGATACTTATTTTAGACGAAGCGACTTCCGCTCTCGACAACGTTTCCGAATATCACGTTCAGAAAGCGATAGAAAGCAGTATAAAAGGGAGAACGACGTTTATCGTCGCGCACAGGCTTTCCACTATAAGGTCTGCCGACAGAATCGTGTGTATGGATAAAGGCGAAATTGCCGAAACGGGAACGTACGAAGAATTGATGGCGCTTAAAGGGAAGTTTTACGAACTCAAAAAACTTTCGGAATTCAACGCCGAAAATAAGGAAACGGAATAATCGGGGAGAAAAATAAGGTTTTTCCGCTTCGGGGTTTTGCAATTAAGAGATAAAAAATTGTCCGAATATATCGCCGCCGCAAAGTTCGCGGCGGCGAAAATAAAGGAATTTGTAAAAATTTTTAAATTCGGTTAAAAACGCTTGTAATTTTTTTAATCTTTTGATATGATATGTTAGCAAATTGCGTTTAGGGGTATCGCCAAGCGGTAAGGCAACGGACTCTGACTCCGTCATCATTGGTTCGAATCCAGTTACCCCTGCCAAAAAGAAAAACCACCAACACGGTGGTTTTTCTTTTTGTATCGGGGCGCGGGGAGAACCGCGACCGAACGGGCGGAGAAATAGGAGAACGGTAAATCGGACTTCGGTCTTGGTTCGGCTCTGCCGTCGTAGCGAAGCGGAGACGTACCGGTTACCCCTGCAACTATACCGCATTATTTTAACGGTGTATTTAATTAGCCGTTAATAGTAGATTTAACACGGTGGTTTTTCTTTTTGTATCGGGGCGCGGGGAGAACCGCGACCGAACGG
>JAEDMA010000105.1 GCA_016295005.1 Christensenellaceae bacterium | reverse complement strand
GGCATAGCCTTCTTTGAACCCCGCGACTATCGCGGGGTTTTCTCTATACAAAAAAACGGGCGACTTTTTGTCGCCCGTTTCCTGCGTTAATAACTTAGTCTGCGACCGTCGCAATTTTTTCAAAAACGACCTTCGCGATTTCTTCTACGACTTCGCTTCTTTCTTATTCGGGTTTTTTATCGAAATCGAGAGTCAAATCGTAATCCCCGAGTTTATTTACCTTAAACCCGTTCTTCTTATACTCTTCGTAATTAAACGCTTCGAGTTCGTCGATGGCGAGTTTGTGGAATTCATAAAAATTATGCCACCATTCCCAGCCGCTGCCAAGCGAATTGGCAAGGTATGCGTCCGCTATGTCGCACGCCGTTTGCGGCGCCACGTAAAAAGCGCCTAATGCAAGAACGTTTACTCCGTTACCCGTTATCGCGCGTATTGCGGCAGGCAAACTTTCCACGACGCCCGCATGAACGTGCGGACACTTACTCGCTGCGATATGTATGCCCATACCCGTACCGCAAAACACCAAGGCTCTTTCGTAATTCCCTTCTGAAATTTCCGCGCCGACTCTCAATCCTACCCTATGAAACATAAGGTCGGTATCGTTTGGATCGCTATCCGGTTTAACGCCCAGATCGAGAATCTTCCAACCTTTTTTTTCAAGGTGTTTTTTTACCGTTTCTTTTAACGGATACCCCGCAAAATCCGCTCCCATTACAAGATACTTGTCTTTTACCGTTTTCATTTTATTCTCCTTATTTATTTTAACTCTTCGTATTTTGATTTCACGTCAAGAGCTTTTTTTAATCTCTCCATTCTGTCGTTATCGAATTTACGTTCTCTGCTATAATAATAAATGCCGTTTTGTTCTGTTTCGACGTCGTAAAGTTGTGTGTAGCAAAAACCGCAGATTCTCGGATTATTCATAAGAATTTTAATAAAGGAAGTAAATCTGTCTTCATACTCGTCTTCCGTTTTAGGCGCAGCGCCGTATCCCCAACCTCCTTCTTTAACAGGCCATTGAAATCCGCCGAACTCGCTTAAAACATACGGCTCTCCGTTATATTTTTGTTTTAAGTTGTCGTAAGCCTCCCCTTCTTTCCAACTTCCGTACGCTTTTTCAAAATCCGCTATCTCCTGAACGTAATCGTGAGAATCAAAGAAATCCGTCTTTACGTGAGTAAACCAACTTACGTCCACCACGGGGCGAGTAGAATCGAATCTCTTTGTTTCAAGATATAATTGCTTTACAAAGTCGTCGCATTGACTTTTATTGTCATACGGGAAGTTTTCGTTTAACGGACACCACGTTACTATTGCCGGATGATTATAATCCCTCTCCACCGCTTCCATCCATTCGGGCAAAAAGTTCAAAAGGGCTTCTCTTTCCGAATAGTCAAAATTCCAGCTGGGATATTCGCCCCAAACGATATAACCCGCTTTATCGCATTCGTACAAAAATCTTCTTTCGAATACTTTCTGATGTAATCTTGCCCCGTTAAACCCGACAGACATAGAAAGTTCTATATCTTTTTTAAGGTCGTCCGCGTTCTGCGCCGTATATATACCGTCCTTATAATACCCTTGGTCCAGAACAAGTTTCTGCATTACTCTCTTTCCGTTAAGAAGCATGCCTTTATCGTCGACTTCTACTTTTCTCATACCGAAATAAGAGGATACTTCGTCCGTACCGCTATCGCTTTCAACTTCGATTTTCAAGTCGTACAATCTGCCGTTCCCGATTTCCCAAAGTTTAGGGTTTTTTATCTCCATTTGCGTTTCGAGATATTTACCCGTTGAAACACAGTTTTTTTCGCTTACGGTTTTATTATCGTAAAGGGCGGTCAATCGAATTTTTTTATCGGAAACGTTATTGAAAAACAATTTAACGTTTGCGACTTCATTGTCTATATCGGGGGTAATAAAAACTTTTTCCAAATAATCGTCGGGCACTGCTTCGAGCCAGACGCTTTGCCATATACCCGTCGTTCTCGTATAAAAACACCCGTGAGATTCATAGGAAATGCTTTGTTTCCCCGAAGGTTCTCTGCCGTTTCTCGGATCTCCCGCGCAATGTACAAGTATTGTCGCCTTGTTATCTTCTATATAATCCGTAACGTCGCAACTAAACGGCGTATACCCTCCCTCGTGCTTACATATAAGCTTTTCGCCTATAAACACGAGCGTTTCATAATACGCGGCTTCGAAGTGTAAAATTATTCTTCCTTTCCAACTCGTCGGAATTTCCACTTCCTTTTTATACCAACACGCATTTATAAAATCTTTATATCCTATTCCCGACAAATCGCTTTCCGGACAAAAAGGAACGTTGATCTTACGGGAAAATTTCTTTTCGAGCATTTCCCGATTGCGATAGTTAATAAGTTTGGCGTTTCCGAAATCTCCGATACGAATTCCGCTGTTGCCGAAGTCAAACTCGAAATCCCACTCTCCGTTTAAGGATATCCATTTTTCTCTTACGAATTCGGGTCTCGGGTATTCGGTTCTGAATACTTTCATAATTATTTTCCTCTTTTTAATTTATTGTAATAGTAAATAGGTAAAGCCGACCACCCGTGACACAAGCTGCCTGCGCCGTCAAAATCTTCCGCCCCTTTCAGCGTCTCCCAAAAAGACGTTGCGCCGTGTTCCAGCATATATTTATAATTTTTATTTATGTCGTCGATTATATATTGTCCGTAATCGTCCGACGCTTTAAAAAGAGCGTCATACTTAAACGATAACATAGACAGCGTACACGGAATTAAACCGCTGTTCTTATCCGCTAATTTTTCGGCAATCGTTTTCGCTCTTATACCGTCGGCAACGTCGGTTAAAATTGCATAGGAATTAACCAGTTCGGAAAAAGGAACGTCTTTCGTCGTGTAATAAAGTCCGTCTTTTTCCGAATAGAACTCTTTATTTATTCTTTCTTTGACACGAGTATATATCCGATTATAATATTCGATATCGTTATTACGCAGTAATTCGCACACTTTTATCATTGACCTTACCGAAATCAAAAAGGTTAAATTCAACGCGCAGTCGTACGGATAAGATACGTTGTCGAGGGTCGGATTCCATTCGTAAAAATTCCAGAAATCTTTTCCGAAAAAGTTTTGCACTAAATCTTCTTTTATGTTTTCGATAAACACGTTCAGCACTTCTTTTAATTTAGGGTAGTATTTTGCTATCAAGGAAGTATCTTTGGTATATTCGGCATATTCTTCCATTGCGACGATATAAAAAAGAGAGAACGACGGGATTACCAGAGTACAGGACGTGGGAACGGTTATAGAAATCATTTTCGTCGCGTTTCTGTCTTCGCTCATCAGTTTCAACGCGGCGTATTGATATTCGTTATTGTTAAACACCTCATACCCGTATCTCATCTGAAAACGACTGTCCAACGCATAAAAAGCCTGTTCCCGCCAAGGACAATCGTAATAATGTTCAAACGCGTTAAGTTTTAACGTTTTTATCGAAGTATTATAAATTTTTTCTTCCAAACCATTCAGATTCAATAAATTATCTTTAAGTTTGAAAGGATATTCGCAAGGCATAACGCCGATTTCTATGATATCGGCATCTGAATCGACTTGCAAATATCTGCAACCTATTTTCCTGAACGGGTTGAAAACTTCTTGTTTTCCGCAAGAAGCAACTTCGAACGAGAAATCTCTCCCCCCGATTATTCTCGGAACTTCGTCTTTTATTAAATGCTCGGAAAAGGAAATCGTCGTCAATGCTTTACCCGACGAATTCACTTCCATATAAAAAAGCCCGACCGTTTCTTCTCCTAAATCGTAAACGTTATACGCAATCTTTTTCGCCGCCTTTTTCGGCAAAAACCTCAATAATGCGGTTTTCCGTAAAGTCGGTTCATAAACCGACTCTATCTCTTTGGAATTTTGAAATTCACGTTTTTCCATCGTGTAATCCAAAGAAAAGGAATAACCTATTTGCTGCGTGATAAGTTTTCTTTTTTCGTTTACAAAATACGGCAGTAGTCTTGATTTTGTCTCTTTGCCGGACGAAACAATCACCTTATCGTCTGAAATAATATCGAAACATACGCGCGGCGTCGCGACGTAATGGCAAAAGTTGTAATCCCCCTGATACCAGACCTGAACGGAAAAAGTGTTTTTACCCGCCTTTAAATATTTCGTTATATCTATTTTGTCATATACCTTATACCAGGGAAAATCGGCGTATTGCCCTGCGTAAACAAACGTATCGTTGACATATATTGCGTATTCGGTGTCGGCAGATATTTCGATTCGGGCGTTGCTTTTCGGCTTAAATTCTCCGACAAATTCGGCGTATGTATCGTTTTTTGTTTCTTGATTCAACCAGATCCATTTACCTTGCATACTCTTTTCTCCCGTCGGCATTTATATTGTAACATTTGTTATTTTTTATGTCAACATTAACCTGTTTCTTTTTTATCTCATTTTTTGATATTTAAAAAACAGAGGTTGTCAAAAGACAACCCCTGCTGTTTTTTATCGTATAATCATTCCGTAATTATCCCTGAATAATTTTCCCTTATATATGCCGTCGCGTCTTC
>JAEDMA010000104.1 GCA_016295005.1 Christensenellaceae bacterium | reverse complement strand
CGAAGCGCATTTTCAAGCAAAACCGATGTTTTTTCAAACAAGAAGCGCAAAAACGATAGTTTTTGCTGAAACCCGTCAGGGTTTAAAAGTTTTTATCGTAAGAGAAAAACTTTGCTTCTTATAGTTTAAAATATCGAAAGTTTTATCTGAAAGCGCGCGAAGCGCATTTTCAAGGAAAACTGATGTTTTTTCAAACAAGAAGCGCAAAAACGCAAGTTTTTGCTGAAACCCGTCAGGGTTTTAAAAGTTTTTATCGTATGACAAAAACTTTTACTTCTTATAGTTTATATTATATAGTTAAAATCAGAAACTGTTTTTAGGACTGCAAAGCGTTCGGAAGAAAATTGCCAAAGCTCCGTCCGAATTGCGAAAAACGCCGACGTTTGTGCCGCCCGGTAAATTTGTTTCCGATTCGTTCGATTATTTGTTTCTGTTTACGAATTCCAAAATTTCGGCTAATCTGTCGAGATCATCGCGAGTATAATAATCTATATATATTCTGCCCTTATGGTCGTTTCCGATAGCGTTGACTTTCGTTCCGAAAACTCTTTGCATACCGACGATTAAGTCTTTGAGTTCTGCCGAAAGGGGTTGTTTTTCTTTCTTTTTCGCCTTTTCTTCGGGGGGAAGGAAATAGTCCTTAACCATTTTCTCCACGTCCCTTACCGAAGACCCTTCTTTAACGGCGATTTCGGCTATCTTAATCTGGTCGGCTTGCGGAACGGATATAAGCGCTCTTGCGTGACCGGCCGAAAGCATGCCGTTAGCGACTAATTTTATTACTTCCGGGGATAACGTTAAAAGTCTTAACGTGTTGGCGATTGCCGGACGGGATTTGCCTATTCTGTCGGCAAGTTCTTCTTGCGTAAGGCCGTATTCGTCCATAAGCGAACGCATAGCCGTTGCCGCTTCGATGGGGTTTAAGTCTTCGCGCTGCAAGTTTTCGATTAAAGATATTTCTTTAATCTGTCTTTCGGAATAGTTCTTTACGATTGCCGGAATTTTGGTAAGTCCCGCGATTTTGCTCGCGCGGAATCTTCTTTCGCCGGCGATAATCATATATCTGTCGCCGCTGCGGTTCACGATTATAGGGCTTATAACGCCGTGCTTTCTGATCGATTCCGCAAGTTCGTTAAGCGCGGTCTGGTCGAAAACTTTTCTCGGCTGGTTGGGGTTGGCGAAAATCGAAGAGATTTCTATTTCTTTTACGCCTTCCTTTCCTTCTTCGTCGCCTTCGAAGAGCATGCTTTTGCCGTAATCTTCTTCGGTTTCGGAAAATAAAGCGGATAATCCTTTACCCAATCCTCTGTTGTTTTTCATAACTTTCTCCGTAGTGAATTATTTTTGTTTGCTTAAAAATTCGTCGGTGAGAGCGTTATACGCTCTTGCTCCGGCGCATTTGGTGTCGTGAAGCATAATCGGAACGCCGTGGCTGGGCGCTTCGGCAAGCCTTATGTTACGCGGTATAACCGTGTCGTAAACGCGTTTGCCGAAAAATTTCTTTATTTCGTCGGAAATCTGACGGGAAATAACGGCTCGATTATCGCTCATCGTAAGAACAACCCCTTCGATTTTCAGATCGGAATTAAGGTGTTTTACGACGAGTTTAATGGTGTTCATAAGTTGGCTTAAACCTTCCATCGCGTAATATTCGCTCTGAATAGGAATAATTGCCGTATCCGCCGCGGACAGCGCGTTTATTGTAAGCAATGCTAGCGAAGGAGGACAGTCTATAGTGATAAAATCGTAACTTGCGCGCGCTTTATCGAGAACCCTTTTTAACACGTGTTCTCTGTCTTTCATATAAACGAGTTCGACTTCCGCGCCTGCAAGGTCTATGCTCGAAGGCAGTATATCGAGATTGTCTATCTGCGTTTTTATTACCGCGTCTTCGACGGGCATTTCGTCAATCATTACCTGATATAATGAATTTTTGATTTCGCTTTTCGAAAAGCCGAGTCCCGTAGTCGCGTTGCCTTGCGGATCGAGATCCACAATCAACACTTTTTTGCCTTTAGACGCGAGGTATGCCGACATGTTTACGCACGTCGTAGTTTTTCCCACGCCCCCCTTTTGATTAGAAAAAGCGATTATTTTTCCCATTTTTTATCTCCGAATCGCATTGTATGCTTTTTTATTTATCGTCGTCCGATTGATTTTCCGTCTTTTTTTCAACTTTTTCTTCCGCGGTCGAATCAACCTTTTTTTCTTTTACTAATACGCTTTTGCGTTTGAACGGATCCTGTTGCAGTTTTTCTTCGTTCTCGTCCATGAACGCAATTATTTCTTCTACCGATTTGCCTTCCATTATCATATCGACTTCTTCGGTGTAAATCGTTTCTTTCTCTATAAGAACTCTCGCCATTACGTCTAAAAGGCTCTTGTTTTTACCGAGAAGGTCACGCGCTTTTTCCAAAGCCGTATTGACGATTTTCTGCACTTCTTCGTCGATTATTCCTGCCGTTTCTTCGCTGTAAGTTACGTGTTCCGCCATATCTCTGCCGATAAACACTTCTTTATCCGAAGCGTAAGAAATAGGACCGACTCTGTCGCTCATACCCCATTCGGTAACCATAAGTCTTGCGCGTTTGCTTACCGCCTGTATATCGCCGGAAGCGCCCGCGGAAATGTCTTTTATGATAAGTTCTTCGGCAACTCTTCCGCCGAGCGTCATAACGATATCGTCTAACAATTTTGCTTTCGTCAGGTGGTTATCGTCGTTGTCGGGTCTTGTCATCGTAAAGCCTGCCGCCTGACCGCGCGGTATGATAGAAACTTCGTGTACCGGGTCGCAATGAGAAAGCAATCTTGCGAGAATCGCGTGGCCCGATTCGTGATACGCAGTAATGCGTTTATCTGTTTCGGTAACCAGTCTGCTCTTCTTTTGCGGACCTAAAAGAACTTTGTTGATTCCTTCGTAAAGGTCTTTGTTATTGATGAATTTTCTGTTGTTGCGAGCAGCAAGTATAGCCGCTTCGTTCAAAAGGTTTTCAAGGTCTGCGCCGGAAAAGCCGCTCGTCATTCTCGCAACCGTTCTGAAATTTACGTCGGGCGCTAAGGGTTTATTTCTTGCGTGGACTCTTAAAATGGCTTCTCTCCCGCGAACGTCGGGGATATTGACGTAAATCTGGCGGTCAAATCTGCCCGGTCTTAAAAGAGCGGGGTCTAATATGTCGGCGCGGTTTGTCGCCGCCATAACTATAATTCCGTCGTTGCTCTCGAAACCGTCCATCTGAACGAGCAGTTGGTTAAGAGTTTGCTCTCTTTCGTCGTGTCCGCCGCCGAGACCCGTTCCGCGTTGTCTGCCGACCGCGTCGATTTCGTCGATAAACACGATACACGGCATACTCTTTTTGGCGACGTCGAATAAATCTCTTACTCTCGAAGCGCCTACGCCGACGAACATTTCGACGAAGTCGGAACCGCTTATCGAGAAGAACGGAACGCCCGCTTCTCCTGCAACCGCTTTCGCGAACAATGTTTTACCCGTGCCGGGAGGCCCGACTAAAAGTACGCCTTTCGGAATTCTCGCGCCGAGATCGGAAAACTTTTTCGGGTTTTTAAGGAAGTCGACGACTTCCGCCAACTCTTCTTTTTCTTCTTCCGCGCCCGCAACGTCGGAAAATCTCGTTTTCATGTTCTGTTGCATTCTCGCGTTTGTTTTCGCGAAGTTCATCGCTCCTTTCGTTCCGCCCTGCGTTTGCATCATCAGTATAAAGAATACTACTAAAAGTATCGCGGAACCTGCAAGCGGTAGTAACGACGACCATATAGAACCGGCGTTGGGGTTGGTATACGAATAAGTTACGCCGGCTGTATTCAAATCGGCTTCCAGACTTTTTACGATATCCGGACTACGAGAATAGTTGGTTGTGAAAGTCATATAACCTATCTGACCGTTTTGAAATTTAACGGTAATTTTATAAGTTACTACGTAATTGTCAAAAAGAACTTCCGAAAGTTCGATAGATTCGTAATTTTTCGGAATCTCTTTGTTTAAAACGGGCAATGCTTTTTTGTTCTGTTCTATAGAATCCTTGGTAAAGTTGTTTGCCGCGCTTAATTCTACCACTTTGTTGAATTCGTTCGTGTTTACGGAATTAGCCGTGTTTACGCATTTGACGAGCGAAAACGTTAAAGTTATAGCTACGATTACCGCTACGATAATCCAAAATAATTTGCTGTTTTTGTTCTTCAAAAATTGTTTCCTCCGGTCTGCATTTAGTATAATAACAGGCGAGTGTTTTATAATAAAAACGCTTGAATCGTTATCTTGTAACAATTAAAACTTGCCTTTTTGTTTTGTGTTGTGTTTTTCTTTCTGTTTACGCCGCAAGTTTTTATCGGTTGCCGATTTTTTTCTGGCGACGGTTTATCTGTTCTTTGTTTCCGTTATATATTTTTTGTGTAAAACCCGTTGTTTCAAAAATATTAACGAAAGACAAAACGGTTACTTCTTAATAGTTTTATAATGCCCGAAGCGGGAACCCTGCTTGTAAGGGGTTATAACTTCGCTATGGTTTAACAAGAAGCGCAAAGTTTTAACTTTGCATAGCGCGATAGCGCAAATTTTGAACCAATTTCAAAATGTACTTCTTATAGTTTATATTATATCCTGTTTTGCTTAAAATACAATTGAAAAACGAT
>JAEDMA010000103.1 GCA_016295005.1 Christensenellaceae bacterium | reverse complement strand
CCGTCAGGGTTTTAAAAGTTTTTATCGTTAGACAAAAACTTTACTTCTTATAGTTAATAATACACGCAGAGAGTTTGTTTTACAAAAACTTCGTGCTTGTACATTTTTGTTTGATTTTTAATACAAGCAATAAACCTGTTCTGCGAACACTTCGGGACTATTCGCCCCCGCGAATTTTCAGAAAACCGCCGTCACGAAAGATATTTGATTGATTATTTTAAGTATATAGTTTTTTTACGATTAAAGCAAGTATAAAAGGAAAAGTGAACATGGAAAGTTACGAAATTTTATGGAAAACGACCCTTCCCGAGATAGAAAACACCGTAAGTTCTATTTCGTTTGAAACTCATATAAAGCAATTAGTTCCCGTGGACATCGTCGGGAACAAACTTATCTTATGCACGGAAAGTCAACTTTTTGCCGACAACGCGCAAGGGCGTTTACGTCCCGCGATTATAGCCGCGCTCACGAAAAGCAATTCCGAAGTGAACGACTTTGAAATTTACGTCGCTAAAAACAGAGAGGATTACCTTACGCAATACTGCGTGGGGGATAATTTCAAGCCCGAAGATCAGGGTTCGCCCGTTAATCCCAAATTTACTTTCGAATCTTTCGTCGTGGGACCTTCCAACGAATTCATTTACGCCGCGGCGAAAGCCGTCGCCGAAACGCCCGGGGAATCTTACAACCCGTTATTTATTTACGGCGGCACGGGACTCGGGAAAACCCATATTTTAATGGCTATCGCAAATTACGTTAAACTTCATTTTCCGACGAAAAACGTATTATACGCCACTTGCGAACAATTTACCAACCAGCACATAGAAAGTTTATCCAAAGGAAAAGCTTCGCCTGCGGAATTTCGCAGAAAGTACAGAAACGTTGACGTTTTGCTCATCGACGACGTTCAGTTCCTTGCGAAAAAACAAGGTATTCAGACGGAATTTTTCCACACTTTCAACGAACTCGTTATGCAGAACAAGCAGGTCGTGTTCACTTCCGACCGTTCGCCGAAAGAAATCGAACTTTTGGAAGACCGGCTCAGAACCCGTTTCGAAGGCGGTCTTTTAGCCGACGTTCAACCGCCTAACTTAGAAACCAAAATCGCGATCTTAAAAAAGAAAGCCGAAGAACAAAAAACGGTTATCGATATGAAAGTTTTATATTATATCGCCGAAAAAAGCGAAAGCGACGTTCGTACCTTAATCGGAAGGCTTACCAAGGTCATTTTCGCTTCCAAACTGCACGAAAAACCTATCACTATCGATCTCGTAAACGAAGCGCTTAAAGAATCGGCAAGCGAAATTCAGGAAGAACTTAAAGCCGACGACATTATCCGTTGCGTGTGCGATTTTTATAAAGTCAATAAGTCGGACATTCTCGGCAAAAAGAAAAACAAAGAATTCGTCGAACCCCGTCAGATATGTATTTATCTTATCACCGATATGATGAGCATACCGCTCGTTTCGGTCGGCAAAATTATGGGCGGAAGAGACCACGCGACCGTTATTTACGCGCGCGACAAGGTAAGCGAAGAAATTAAAAACAACAACAAATTATTAGTGGAAATAAACGACATTCGAAATATGTTGCTTAAAAAATAAATTATGAACGAATACGTAGAAGGAAATTATCAGGCGGTCGTTATCGGCGCGGGTCACGCCGGTTGCGAAGCCGCGCTTGCTCTTGCGAGAACGGGCATAAACACCGCCATGCTTACGCTTAATTTAGACAGTATCGCTTTTATGGCGTGCAACCCGTCCATCGGCGGCACGGCAAAAGGTCAGATTGTCAGAGAAATCGACGCGTTAGGCGGCGAAATGGGCGTCAATGCGGACAAAGCGTTATTACAGATAAGAGTTTTAAACCGTGGCAAAGGCGCCGCGGTTCAATCTTTACGCGGACAGGAAGACAAAAACCGGTACCACGCCTTAATGAAACAAACACTCGAAAACACGCCGAACTTAAAAATTTTACAGGCGGAAGTTACCGATATTTTAACCGAAAACGACAAAGTAATCGGCGTAAAAACCGCGTTCGGCGGCGTTATTTACTGCGAAGCGGTAGTTGTCGCGACGGGCGTTTATCTTAACGGCAGCGTTATCGCGGGCGAATGGAAGCGGTCCTCCGGGCCCAACGGATTTCAGCCGGCGAACGAACTTACGGCAAGCCTTATCAAACTCGGATTTAACGTCAAACGATTCAAAACGGGTACGCCGGCAAGAGTTTCGGCTAAAAGCATAGATTTTTCCGTTCTCGAAAAACAAGACGGCGAAACGGACGTTTTCCCCTTCAGTTTTCTGTCCGACGGCGTTCCCCAAAAACAACGCCCCTGCTACCTTACCTATACGAACGAAAAAACGCACGAAATCATTCGCGCGAATTTGCACCGCTCTCCTTTATACGCGGGGGTTATTCACGGAATCGGTCCGAGATACTGCCCGTCTATCGAAGACAAAGTCGTAAGATTTGCCGATAAAGAACGTCACCAACTCTTTTTAGAACCCGAAGGCGACAACACCGAAGAAATTTACGTTCAGGGAATGTCCACTTCTTTGCCGCAAGACGTACAAAAACAAATGTACCGTACGATAAAGGGGTTAGAACATTGCGAAATTATGCGTTACGCCTACGCGATAGAGTACGACTGCATAGACTCTTTAGATCTTTACCCTTCGCTCGAATTTAAAAAAGTTTCTGGCATTTTTACCGCCGGGCAGATAAACGGCACGAGCGGTTACGAAGAAGCGGCGGGTCAGGGATTGATTGCTGGGCTTAACGCTTCGCTTAAAATCCGCGGCGAAGAACCGCTTATTCTTCGCAGAAACGACGGTTATCTCGGCGTTCTTATAGACGATCTGGTTACAAAAGGAACCAACGAACCTTACCGTATGATGACGAGCCGCGCGGAGTACCGTATAACCTTACGAGAAGATAACACCGATTTAAGACTTACGCCGCTCGGCAGAAAGGCGGGATTGGTTTCCGATTACAGATACGAAAGATACTTAAAACGCAAAGCCGAACTGGAAAAAGCCACCGTTCTTATCGAGAAACTTTATAAACCGAAAGAAGTTTTGTCGTTACTTACCGAACACGGATTCGATAAACCGAACGCGGCTCTTTCCGCAGGGGATTTGATTCGCCGCGGAATTTCTCTTAAAGAAATCGCCGAAAAAACAGGCGGCTTCGAAGGCATTTCCGACGACGTATTATACACCGCCGAACTTAACGCAAAGTACGACGGCTATATCAAAAAAGAAGACGAACAGATAGACAGATTCAAAAAGTTGGAAGATAAAGTTCTTCCGCCCGACATAGATTATCTTTCCATAAACGGATTAAGACTCGAAGCAAGACAAAAGCTCGATAAAATAAGACCGCAGAATCTCGGGCAGGCGGGAAGAATTTCCGGCGTTTCCCCTGCAGACATAACCGTTCTTATGGTGTACTTAAAAAAATAGTTTTAATAACCCGATACGGCAAGTCGCTTAATCATAACGAAAAAAGCGATTTACAATTCATATCGAAAGTCACAACCTTTACTTCTTATAGTCAATATGTCGGTGTATTATAAGGAAGCGTTGCGTTATTCCAAAGCAGGCAATAAAATATCCTGAAAAATCGGATTAGTGTAAAAGGCAGGTGAAAAATGGAATATTTTATAGCAATCTTTGCTTTATTCGTCCTTGTGATTATTCCTTTGACAATGCGGCAAAGAAGAATCGCGGCAGTCAGACACGTTTTAAATAGAAAAAAACAAAATAAGGAGAATTTGGATATGAAAGAACTTGCAAAACAGTTTATCGGAAAAGATTGTATCGTTTATACCGTTACTTCAAACGACGCCAGCATACAGGGCACATTAAAAGAAATCGACGACGGCGGTATGATTATCGAAAAAAATTCGGGAGAAAAAGAAATAATCAATCTCGATTTCGTCACACGTATCAGAGAATATCCGCGAAAGAAAAACGGAAAGAAAAAGAGCATCGTATTAGGCTGAACTTTAACCTGAATAACGCTTTTCGGTTAATAACTTTTCGTTGCTTCTAATTTTTCTTGAATTTACCCGACTTTTGTTAAAGTCGGGTTTTTTATTCAATAATAACTATCCACTCGCGTAAAGGCTCTTCCCGTAGAAAATTAAATTAAATGTTACGTAAAACTCGACTTTTGAGAAGTCGAGTTTTTATTTTGCCTTAAAAAGCAATTGAAAAAAATAAAAGAGCGTGATATACTGATTATGGCGTACAATTTAATAGTATTGGAAATGGCTACACAAGGGAATATTATATCCTTTTTATTGTCATACTCCCATTATAAAAATTTGTTAAAAATGCAAATTCCAAATGGGAGTGTTTAGTCATTTCTATTAAATTGTACGCCATACAACGGAGTTTGCGTTTTTAGTGCGTTAACTTCGGTTGGCGCACTTTTTTATTTATAGGAGGTTTTTTATGAAAAAGTTTTTACTTACTCTATTGACGGTGGCGTTAGCCGTATGTTCGATAGTATTCGTCGGCGCGGCGTGTTCCGACAACACCGAAACCGGCAACGACAAAGTTTTTACTGTAACTTTCGACAGCGACGGTGGAACGCCTGTGGAAAACCAACAAGTTGCCGAAGGCAAAAAAGCGAAAGAACCCGATATCCCCGTAAAGACGGGTTATACTTTCGCAGGGTGGTTTGTAAAAACTACCGAATGGAACTTCCTTGCGTATACTGT
>JAEDMA010000102.1 GCA_016295005.1 Christensenellaceae bacterium | reverse complement strand
TTTTCGTTGAAATTATTCCAGTCGTTAAAAGCGAATTTGCGAAGTTTGCCGGGCGCGATGTTCTGCGCTATCATCGCGGCTTCTATCGCTATCGTTCCCGAACCGCAGAACGGGTCTATAAACGGTCTTTTATAATAGTAGTCGCTAAGAAGCACTAACGATGCTGCGAGCGTTTCTTTTATAGGCGCGATACCTACGAGATCTCTGTATCCGCGTTTGTTAAGCCCCGCCCCGCTCGTATCGAGCAGAAGGGTGAACACGTCTTTATAAACGGAAAATTTAAGGGAATATTCCGAGCCGAATTCCGAAATTCTGTTTTTATGATATGCTTCGCACAAATTTTCGGCTACGGCTTTTTTGATTATGCTCTGGCAAGCGGATATGGCGAAAATTTTGCTTTTGACGCATTTGCCGTTTACTATAACTTTCGCGTCCGACGGAAAATAATTTTTCCATTTAACGCTTTTCACGCCGTCGAACAACTCGTCAAAAGTCGTGACGGGAAACTCGCAGATTTTTATATACACTCTGTCCGCGGTACGAAGGTTTACGTTGCACCTTGCCACGTCAAACCCGTTACCCTTAAACGTAAGAACGCCGTTTACCGCGGGCGTTTCCCCGTAACCTAATCTTTCCAACTCTTTTTTGGTAACCTTTTCTATCCCCGAAGCGCAGGTTACACAAAGAGTATTTCCTTCGTCGTATATCATCAGCCTTATTTTACAAAATTCTCTGCAAATAATCAAGCGTTTTAAAATTTTTTAGATACAAATTTTACGCGATTTTTTCACAAAAAAACTCTTCTCAACGAAGAGTTATATTTTTTGCTCGGCAATTACTCTGCCGTTTAAGTTTTTTAAGGTAACGACGCCGTTTTCAATGACGACGTAAGAGTGTTCAGTACCGTTTTTGGGAAGAGAAAGAGAACCGACGTTCACGAATAACGCGCCCTCTTTTCTCTCTATAAAACCGGTGTGAAAATGCCCGTAAATCACGCAGTCGAAAGAAGTTTTCGGAGGATTGTCTTTATTATAAACGTGACCGTGCGTTAAGAACATTTTCTTGCCGCAATCGATAAGAGCGCCCTGTCCTATAAAATCGAAGTCGGAAATCATCGTATCGACTTCGCTGTCGCAGTTGCCTTTTATAACCATAAGTTTATCCGTCATGCCGTTGAGCAATTCCGCAACCTGCATAGGCGAATATTCTTCGGGAAGATTGTTTCTCGGGCCGTGATTATAAATATCGCCGAGCATAATAAGAAGGTCTGCTTTTTCTTTTTCGAAAATCTCTTTTATCTTTTTCGCGTAGTAAAACGAGCCGTGCAAATCCGACGCGATAACGTATTTCATAATTTTCTCCGTCGTTATTTTCGCCGAAAGAAAATTCTTTCGGCGAAAAAAGCGTTTTTTTATAAGTATTTAATTATCATTTCGGATAACTGCGCTTTGGAAGTCAAACCGACGGTTTTTTCTTTCAGTTCGCCTTTAACGTACACGCAAAGGGTAGGTATACTGAAAATATTTAAAGCCACGGCAAGTTCTTCGTTAGCGTCTACGTCTACCTTTACGACTTTGACTTTATCTCCTAAATCTTCTTTGAATTCGTGAAGAATGGGAGCCTGCATCTTGCAAGGGCCGCACCAAGTCGCCCAGAAATCTACGAGAACGGGGATTTCGGAGTTTATTTCTTTTTCGAATTCTTCTTTACCGATAACGTTTATTATTTCGCTCACGTTTGTTCCTCCTTTGTGATAAGTATTCGTTTTTAGTGAATTTTTATTCTGTTTTTACGCGCGATTTTCCTTTACGAATTCCGACATATCGTTAAAATCCACAAACGATTCCGCGCCTGTTTCCATTTCCTTTATTTTTATTTTGCCTTGCGCAAGCTCGTCGGAACCTATTACCCCTACGAATTTCGCGCCGATTTTATCGGCGTACTTAAACTGCGCTTTTATGCCGCGATTCATATGGTCGGTTTCGGCAGACACTCCGTCGAGCCTTAATTTCTGTACGATTGCGAACGCTTTTTTTCTTTCTTCTTCGCCCATAGGCGCGATATATATTTCGGTACGGTTAAGATCGGGTATTTTAACGCCGATAGAGTCTAAAAGCAATAAAAGTCTTTCTATCCCCATAGCAAAACCTATGCCCGGAACTCGATTGCCACCGAATTCTTCTATAAGACCGTCGTATCTGCCGCCGCCGCATACCGTACCCTGCGCGCCGATGTTTTCCGAAACGAATTCGAACACCGTTTTAGTGTAATAATCAAGACCCCTTACTATCTTGGAATCGATTTTATATTCCACGCCGGCAAGGTCTAAAAGTTCGCGGACTTTATTAAAGTGAACCTTGCAGTCGTCGCAAAGATAGTCTAAAATATCCGGAGCGTTTTCCACGATTTTTTTACATTCTTCGTTTTTGCAGTCGAGAATCCTTAACGGGTTCTTTTCGAACCTTTCTCTGCAAAGAGCGCAAAGGTTACCGAGATTGTCGCGAAGATAGTTTTTAAGCGCCGTTTCGTACTCCGCGCGGCATTTTTTACAGCCTATGCTGTTGATATAAAGGGTAAGACCTTTAACGTTTAATTTATCGAAAAAAGTTTTGGCGAAAAGTATGGCTTCGGCGTCTGTATCGGCGGTGTCGGAACCCAAAAATTCCACTCCGAACTGGTGAAATTCGCGAAGTCTTCCCGCTTGCGGTCTTTCGTAGCGGAAACAGGAAGTTATATAGAAAAGTTTTTGCGGAAGAGGCATGTTGAACATACCGTTTTCCACGAAGGCTCTCGCAACCCCTGCCGTTCCTTCGGGTTTTAAGGTTATGCTTCTGTTACCTTTATCGTTAAAGGTATACATTTCCTTATTGACGATATCCGTTCCTTCGCCTACGCCCCTTAAAAACACTTCGGTGTGTTCGAAAGTCGGCGTTCTGATTTCCTTAATATCGAATAAATTTGCGGTTTCTCTCGCGATTTTTTCTATATACTGCCATTTATAAGATTCTTCGGGCAGTAAGTCTTTTGTCCCCTTAGGCGCGTTTATCATAATAATCCTTTTATAAAATGTATTTTTTAAGGTCTTTGGTTTTTTCTTCGATTCCGAGTTTTTCGCAAACGAATCGTTTGTCTATAACGACTTCTTTTTCGGTGCCGTCTGCGTCGTAAGAAACGCTGTCGAGCAATTTTTCGACTACGGTGTGAAGTCTTCTTGCCCCTATATCTTCGGAAGTGGCGTTCATATCTTCGGCGATTTCCGCTATCTTTTCGATTGCTTCGTCGGTAAATTTCAAATCTACCCCGTCCACTTTAAGTAACGTTGCGTACTGAATGGTCAACGCGTTTTGCGGAGTGGTAAGAATTTTAACGAAATCGTCTTTTGTCAGACTTCCGAGTTCAACTAAAATCGGGAATCTGCCCTGAAGTTCGGGGATTAAATCGGACACCTTGGAAACGTGGAAAGCGCCCGCCGCGATAAACAGAATATAGTCGGTTTTAACCGCGCCGTATTTCGTCATAACGGTAGAACCTTCGACTATGGGAAGAATGTCTCTCTGCACGCCTTCTCTCGAAACGTCCTGTCCGCCGCCCTGCGATCCCTTCGCGCCGATTTTGTCTATTTCGTCGATAAAAATTATGCCTTCCTGTTCGGCTCTTTTAACCGCTTCTTCGTTGACGGAATCTTTATCGATAAGTTTATCGGCTTCTTCTTCGATAAGAAGTTTTCTCGCTTCCTTTACCGAAAGTCTTCTTTTCTTTTTCTTTTTCGGCATAAAGTCGCCGAAAATGCTGCCTATGCTGATTTCGCCCGCGCCCGGCATAAGTTCCATGGGTTTGGGATTATCAACTATATCGATTTCAATCGTTTCGTTGTCGTAATAACCTTTTTTATAACCTTCGGCAACGTTCTTTTCGAAGATTTCGACGGGCGTTTCGCCGCGGTCTAACCTTCTCGCTTCGCAGATGAGTTTTATAAGTTTCTCGTCCACCGTTGCGCCGGCTTTTTCCATAACCTTTTTAAATCGTTCTTCTTTAACAATTCTTACCGCGCATTCAACCAGATCTCTTATCATAGATTCCACGTCTCTTCCGACGTAGCCTACTTCGGTGTATTTGGTCGCTTCCACCTTAACGAAGGGCGCGCCGACGAGTTTTGCGAGCCTTCTCGCGATTTCCGTTTTGCCTACGCCGGTAGGTCCTTTCATAATGATGTTTTTGGGCGTTATTTCGTCCCTTTCCGCGTCGGGAAGTTGATTTCTTCTGTAACGGTTGCGAAGCGCTATCGCGACCGCTCTTTTCGCTTCGTTCTGCCCGATGATGTATTTATCGAGTTCTGTAACGATTTGTTTAGGCGTTAAATTCATTTTATTACCTCCTTAAAGCGTTTCCACGATAATGTTGTCGTTGGTAAACACGCAGATTTCGCTTGCGATTTCCAACGCTTTTTTCGCTATAACCTCGGCGGAATAATCGGTTTCTTTATAAAGCGCTCTCGCCGCCGCAAGCGCGTAATTCCCGCCGCTTCCTATCGCGCACACTCCGTCTTCGGGGTCGATGACTTCGCCCGTTCCCGAAACTATCAATAACGTGTCTTTATCGGCGACAATCATCATCGCTTCGAGTTTTCTGAATTTATCGCTGCGCCAGAGTTCGGCGAGTTCTACCGCCGAACGCATAAGATTGCCCGCGAATTTATTAAGCATTTCTTCGAATCTCTCTTCGAGGACGAATGCGTCGGACACGGTGCCGGCAAAACCTATTATTACTTTTCCGTTGTATATTCTTCTTACTTTTTTCGCGGTATTCTTGAAAATAACCTGT
>JAEDMA010000101.1 GCA_016295005.1 Christensenellaceae bacterium | reverse complement strand
GATAACTATAACCTTATGGTAAAAAGCGACGACGGCGGAAAAACATGGAGTAAGCCGCTCGTGGTTATCGAAACGGACAAAAAACGTAAAATGCGCAATATCGATATCGAACTCTGGATAACGGAAGAAAACGAGTTGTGGATAATGTGGGTAATGTCTCCTTATTACGATACTTCCGAGAAGGCTTCCATAAAGAATTTCAAGCCGTTCGATTTTCATAAAGAATTCAAAGGCGTAACGATAATGGTTTGCAAAAATCCCGACGCGGAAGAACTCGTGTTCGAAGAGCCGCGCTATATGTGTAAAGGGTTTTTAAGAAACAAGCCGATAAAGATTTCTGACGGAAGAATAATCGCTCCCGCATACGACTGGGATAACGAAGAATATTATATGATTCGCATTTCTTCCGATAACGGCAAAACGTTCGAAGACGTTAAAACGGGTAAAAAACCGCAGAACAAAGTTTACGACGAAATTATGGTCTACGAATACGACGAAGTGTTGCATTTGCTTGCGAGAACTAATCTCGGGTATTACGCGAAAACCGATTCTTTCGACGGCGGAAAAACCTGGACGGAAACGGAAGAATTCGAAAAAGCGCCGTCAACGAGAATGTATATAGGCGTTTTGAAGAGCGGAGCGGTCGTTTACGTAAGAAACGTGTCTGACGAAAAACGTAACGGAATGAAAGTGTGTTTATCCCGCGACGGCGGAAAAACTTTCCCTTACGAACTCGTTCTCGACGATCGCGCCAACTTGTCTTATCCCGACCTTGACGAAGACGATAAGGGTAACCTTTATATCGTATACGACAGAGAAAGAAATAATTTTATAAGACTGAACAAAGAAACCCAGACGTCCGACGCTGCGAAAGAAATACTAATTTCCGTCGTGACGGAAAAAGATATCGAAAGCGGAACTCTTTCAAAAACGTCCTTTTTATCGAGAGTGATAAGTAAAGCGAAAAACAATAACGCGGATAAATAAAAATCAACCCCGTCGGAGGCTGTCTTTCGTCGGGGTTTGCTATAAAGAAAAGTAAACGGTAAAAGCAAAAACATTGCTATATTGCTACGATTTATAAAAAAAATGCCTTTCGGTTTATTCTCCGTTGACAAAGACAATACTTCTCGGTTACAATGAGCAAAAACAGCAGTAAATAAAGGTGAATAATGAAAGAAAAGATATTTATAGATACAGACGTCGGCGACGATATCGACGACGCGCTGGCGTTATCTCTCGCTTTTTCGTCGGAAGAAGTCGAAGTCGTAGGGATAACCACCGTTCTGCGCGACACTGTAAAACGGGGCAAAACGGTAAAAAAACTTGCGGAATTTTACGGCAAAAACGTTCCCGTGTACGCAGGGAGAAAAAGACCGCTCGACGGGTCTGAGAAAAGCGAAACGGTGCTTATCGAAAGCGACGCGGAAAAGTATACCGTAGATAACGAAGAATTTTTTAACGACGGCGAATCTGCCGTGGACTTTATAATATATAACGCGGAGAAATTCGGCGAAGAACTTACGATCGTCGGAATAGGACCGCTCACGAACGTTGCGGCGGCGATAGAAAAATCGCCCGAAACGATGAAAAAAGTGAAAAAAATAATCGTTATGGGCGGCGCGTTTTTCAACGGTAAATTAGAGTGGAACATAATGAGCGACGCGCTGGCAGCGAAAAAGGTGTTCGAAAGCGGAATTCCCGTTTATGCCGTCGGTACCGACGTTACCGAAAAACTCAAACTCAACAATAAAAGGCAGTTCGAAATATTGAAAAGAACGGAAGGCGTTACGGGATTTTTGTCCGATTGCGCGAAACAATGGATAGAAAAACGCGGTGCGGACCTGACCTTGCACGACCCGCTTGCCGTTTACGCCGCGTTTAAACCGAATCTCGTACACTTCGTAAAACACAGGGTATACGTCGTTACCGAAAAGAGACCGCTTTATGGTTATACGCTCGATTTAAGTCTTAACGGTTATTATAAAAATTCCTCTTACGGAAGCGAAATTTTCGTTGCCGATTACGTTTCCGCCGAAGAAACAATGGCAGATTTTATGAAAAGAGTTTTCAAATTTTAATATGTTTTCGCCCGCTCGTAATACGAGCGGGCGAAATTTATCCGAGAATAAAAACGTCAAATATAAGGGGATAATAACTTATTTGGTTTTATGCGCTTTTCTGTATTTCATAGGGGTGATTTTGGCGTATTTTTTAAATATGGAAGTAAAGTAATTAGAATCGTTAAATCCCACCTGATAGGCGATTTCCGTAATAGAAAAGTTGGTTTTTACGAGTAATTCCTTGGCTTTTTGCACCCTTAAATCGTTAATGTGAAAGACTATCGGCATATTGCGTTTTTGCGTAAATATATGGCTTATGTAATATTTGCTGTAATGAAGCGCGGAAGCGATATCTTCTATTTTAATGTCTGTATTGTAGTTTTCGATGATATAAGATAAAATTCTGTTGAAAATATAATCGTCCGACTTTTCGTTTTCTACGGGGTTGTTTATTTTAATATACAGTAATTCTATAAGCGAACATAAAGGCTTGATAACGGGTTTATAGTAATCGATAGACTTATCCGTTTTTTTAACGGTGTTATCATAAATTTTCAATAATTCGCCATATTTAAACCCGTACTTTTCACATATCGCCCGCATCCGTTTCAACGATTTTTGCCTGTTATTTTCAAGCGAACTTATGCTTATAAATCCGAGATATTCGTTGTCGTGGCTTATTTTGTAAACGTATTCGTACATGCCCGCATAGCACATACCCTCGAAACAGTCGGTAGCGTTTAACCTGGAACGTATAGTGTATTGTTTTGCGACACACTCTTTTTGTATACGGGGATTTTTCTTTAAAAACGTGCAATAAAAGTTTTTGTGGGAGTTAAGCGGCGCGATTTTCATCAACGGACAAAAAAGCCTTTCGTTGGTATCGCAAACGGAAACGTCTAACCCGAAAGTTTTTTCCAAAAAATTTATATAGTCTTTAATCTGATTAAGCAATTCGTCCATAACTTACCCCGAATAGCACAAATTTAATGTTTTATAGCAAAAAAACTCTATTTATTTGTTATAAACAGCATTATAATATAGAAAAACCATAATGTCAATATGTGGGGCTTTAATAAAAAAAATAATATTGTCGGAGGGAAAATTATGGTAAAGAAATACGAAAGGGCGTTCGTGACGGTTATCGCTTTTTCCGAAGAAGTGATTGCCGCTTCCGGTAAAATGGAAGACGGCGAAGTCTTGGCAGACTGGAAGAGCGAATGGGACAAGGGGGAAAACTAAGATGAAAAAGAAAAGTTTATTGGCGTTAACTCTCACAATGATAGCGTCGTTTACGGCGTTCGTTTGTATGCAGACGCCGTTCGGCGTAGTTGCGGAAAGCGCGGAAGTAACGGGCAGTTCCGTAATTTCGGAAACGGTAGCGAAAATAAACAACGGCGAAAGTACGGCGATGTCTAACGGGCTGTTCGATTATTCGCTTGTTTTGGCAACGCACACCAACGCAAATACGTGGCAGATAAGCGAAACGTTTACGGAAAAACCGTTCGATTTAACAAGCGGCAGCGCGCTCAAAATAAACGGTTGGACTAAACCCGAATCGCCGACGGCGTTAGCTGGAACGCCTTACGGACCGTATGTTAAAGCCGACCAGATAAGGTTTAACTACGTTGAAGGCGTAGCGTTTAAAATCGTTGCGAAAAACAATATAAAACTTACCGTTACGCACCCTGCGATTTCGGGAATCGCCGAGAGCGACAACGTAATTAAAATCAGAACGTATAAAGGGGGAAGCCGTTTATCCGAAACCCCGTTGTACGACGGAACGAACACGAGTAAAGACGCAAACTTTTTCGGCGGCGAATACAATCTTGCTACGGGCGAAACTTTCTACTTCGAATACGGTTGTACGGGAGCTAACGAAAAGAGCGTAACTGGCGCGAAATGCTTTTTACCGATCTTTACCGCGATTAAAGACGAGTCGACTCCCGATACGCCGGTCGTTCCCGAAGTAAAAACGCTTACTACAAAAGATATAGTAAAAGGCGTTTACGACAATACCGGAAAAGAAGTTACCGATACCGGAGTAACGTACGGTCTTTACTGGGGGAATCTCGACGACCAAAAAGAATTCGATAAAATAAGCGGCGGAACGTTGCAGACGGAAGCGAAAAACGGCGGAAATCAGTACGCGGCTGTTTTCGCGAGATATTCCGACGGATTGTTGAGAACGGACGGAAGCAACCAGAAACTTATATATAAATTCGTACCGACCGAAAACGTTAAAGTTACCGTAAGCACCGATTCCGCGAAAACGAATAACGGAACGGCTTACTATAACGCTTTCGTGAAAAGCGGCGAAACGTATCGTTCGGTTGCGGACGAAATAGCGGTAGCGCAAGGGGCGACGGGCGACCTTCTCGCAAACGAATTTATGATAAAGGGCGGAAACGAATTTTATTACGTCATAAACGGTTCGGCTTACGGCACGAATATATACGTCTCGCCGACGTTTACTTTCGATACGGAAAATTACGCGGAAAAAGCCGTTACCTTAACGTATGCCGATATGTTCGCGCAAGTAATCTCGGGCGGAAACTGTACGGTTGAAAAGGCGGCGTATTCTTTCGGGTTGGCTTACGGCGAAATCGATAATCTTAAAACGCCGACCATATCCGGCAGCGCGATAAAAAGTACCGAACTCAATTCGAGTAACTGGGCGGCGGTGTATTCCGACGGAACGTTTGTAAGAACGCTCGGCGAAAACCTTAAATTTTTCGTAAAAATCACTGCGAAAACCAATCTTAATCTCACTATTCGCAATGCGGCGACGGAAACTGCAAGCAGTTATAAAG
>JAEDMA010000100.1 GCA_016295005.1 Christensenellaceae bacterium | reverse complement strand
AAACGGTAAGCGTTCTGCCGAGAGCCGCCGCCGTAAGCGGGGTTAAGTTATGTATCTTTATCGCTTTATTTACCATTTCGGTGGTATCGAGCACCGAAAGCGTAAGATTATCGTTATATATAAGCCCTTTAAGAAGTTTATTCAAAATGTCCTTCCTCCAACTCCTGTTTGGTAGGCAACGGCGTTTCGTCGTCCTTTCTATAAAGAAGTTTTAAAAGTATCGGCGCAAGCAACGAACTTACCATCACGAGCATTACGACTATCGCCCTGTACTGCGGCGCTAAAAGTCCGCCGGCGATACCCTTTTCCGTTACGATTAAAGCGACTTCGCCGCGCGTTATCATTCCCACGCCTATACGGGCGCAATCTTTCCAAGAAAATTTAAAGCATCTCGCAACGCCGCCGCATCCTATTATCTTGGTGAGAATCGCCGTAAAAACAAAAGCAAGCGAAAACCACAAAACGTTAAGAGTAAACCCTTCGAAACTGATTTTTATGCCTATCCCCGCAAAGAATATCGGCGCGAAAAGCGTGTAGGAGTTTATCGTTACCTTTCTGTCTACGTACTGCGCCGACGCCTGATTGGTGGAAAGTATAAGACCCGCAACGTACGCCCCCGTTATATCCGCAACGCCGAACACCCTTTCGGCTATGAACGCGTACATAAGGCAGGTCGCTATCGATAAAATAGGTATTCTGCGGGTGTGCGGAGTTTTCTTTTCGATAAACTTAAATAGTTTGGAAAGAAGTATTCCTACCCCTATCGCAAAAACGAAAAAGGCGAATATCCATATTATGTTTATCGCTATGTTTCCGTTCGGGTTTATAAGGTCTAAAACGGGCGAAGAAACCGCGTTGCCGCCCGATATGCTTAATATTACGGAAAGAACTATTATGCCGAGTACGTCGTCTATTATTGCCGCAGACATTATTATAGTGCCTACTTTGGTTTGCAGTTTACCGAGTTCTCTTAAAACTTCTACCGTTATGCCGACGCTCGTCGCCGTGATTATCGTGCCGATAAAAAGCCAGGTATGCCATTCTTCGTCGGGCAAAAACAGCGCGCCGAGTCCGAAACCCGCGGCAAGAGGCAATATTACGCCCGCCAACGCTATCAGAACGGATATTACGCCGGTGTTCTTTATATCTTCGAGATTGGTTTCGAGCCCCGCGGTGAACATTACGAATATTACGCCCACTTCGGCGAACGCGTCTAAATACCCGTTTCTGCTTATCGGGAATATCGTGTCCGCCTTAACTTCCATAAACAGTCCCCATATGGCGGGACCTAAAAGTATGCCCGCCACGATAAAACCGAGTACCTGCGGCAAGCCGAGTTTACGCATAAGTATTCCCGAAAGTTTTGCGGTTATAAGTATCAGCGATAACTGACATAAAAAATCCACAAGTTGTATGCCCATCTTTTTTTTCACCTCGAAAGCCGCTTTTACGGCTTTAAAGCGCTTAAAATCGGACGCCGTTGTCACGACGCCCGTGTTAAGGTTTTATTTTTTGTTCCTCTTTTCCAATTCTTTTTTGGCTTTTTCTATTCTCTTTTCGCGTTCCTCGCGTTCCTTTTCCATTTGCTTTTCTTCTTCCGTTATCTGGAACTCGGGGTCGTTTTTGTGTTCTTCTATATATCTTAAGTTATCTTCGTAAATAACCTTTTTGCTTTCGTTAAGTTTGATAATGTCTTCTCTTCTGAACGATTGCGGAAGTTCTGCCACCTGCAATTCGTCGTCCGTTATGGGCTTAATCGGTCTGCTGCTCAAAGAAGATCTCGCCGTCATCGCAAGCTGTTCGCGATACTGTTTAAGCGCGGCGGAATCCGACGCTTTGACCTTTTCGTATATACCCCTGTTCTTCTGCGCCCCGGGTACTTTGTCGTTTATGAACTTATCGTAAGACCATTGGCAATAATCGGTCCATACCAACATAGCGAAAGACAGTCCTACAAGCAAAATAAATACGAGCGAGAACGCCACGAAAAAACTTCCCAGATAAAGCAACAGGAAAGGTATGGCGCAAATGAGAAGGAAGAACACGTTCATAGGCAATAAACCTATACTGAAAATGAAACTGTTCTTTATAAGTTGACGAAAAGTAAGTTTATAGGTAACGCTCATCGTTATCGCGTGCATAAACATTACCGTTATAAAGGCCGCAGCAACCAGTATTACCGCTCTCGACGCGATAAGCACCCATCTCGTTCCTCCGCCAACGGCAAGCAATTGCCCCGCTATAGAGTAAGACACGACGTCTAAATAAATAAGCAACGAATACAACGCGCCGCAAAGGAGCAACTGTCCGACGTTCTGACGGATTCCTTTCCAGAAATCGTTTGCGACGAATATTCCTTCCGTCCATACCATATTCCTTATAACGTACGCGCCGCCCGACACCCCTACCATTGCGATAAGTACGGTAACGGGTAATAAGAACAATACGTATACGTTTACGTTAAGAGCGATGCTTTCCGAATATCCGGCAAGAGACGGCACCGACTGGTACCCTACGCCGAACCCCTGCGAAAACGGACACAACATTCCGTAATTTAAGAGCGAAACGTATCTTATTACCAAAAGCGCGATAAGCGGAATAAAAAACAACAACATTAAAAGATTGATTATTACGAGTTTTCCGAATCTCCCTTTTACTATATCCCAGAAAAGTTCCCAACGGTTAGAAGGAAGCGTAGACCTTGCGTACCCTTCCGACTTTTCCGAACCCATTATAAGTCTATTTATCAATCCGCCCTTTTTTGCCATTTTAATCTCCGTTAGTTTACGCGGTTGGTTTTTTGTAAACACGCCGCATATAATAGTATGTGTTACGCTTTCCGTTTTATCGGATTTATTTACCCGATTTTCTTTTTCGGTAAAGCGGAATTTTTTCTCCCCATCGAGTGTTATCCGATACGCCTTTCGTATAGCAAGACTACACGGATTTTACCATATACATTATTTTATATTTTTTACACCTAAAAATCAAGCGTTATTGACAAAAAACTTTTCTTTTCGGTTTTCTTTTGATATAATTTTTAAAGACGGAAGTAAAACGTACTGATAACGCGCGGTTTTTCGGTTTTATTCGGTTTAACGCCGTAAAAACGAATAAAGGAGTTATCGTGAAAAAATACAATCTCGCCGTCGTCGGCGCGACCGGTATGGTCGGCGCAAAAATTCTTAAAGTCCTTTCGGAAAGGAATCTTCCCTTAAACGAATACTTTTTCTTCGCGTCGGAAAAATCTGCGGGGAAAACAGTAGATTTTATGGGTAAAACCTATAAAATTTTACTTTTATCGGAAAAATCGGTAGCGGAGACGGACGCAGACATCGCATTATTTGCCGTAAAAAAGGAAATAAGTCTTATATACGCCCCCCTTTTTGCGAGAAAAGGAGTTCTGGTAATCGACAATTCTTCGGCGTGGCGGCGAAACGAAAAAGTTCCTTTAATAGTTCCCGAGTGCAACGCAAAGGAAATACTTAATCACCGCGGCATTATCGCAAACCCGAACTGCTCCACCATTCAGGCGGTAACGGCGTTAAAACCGCTCGACGACGAGTTCAGGCTAAAACGCATAGTTTATTCCACCTATCAGGCGGTATCGGGCGCGGGCGTCGCCGGGTTTAACGATTTGAAAAACGGTGTTTCGGGCGGAACACCGAAAAAATTCCCCTGTCCGATTTTTGCCAACTGTTTTCCGCATATAGACGAATTCTGCGCAAACGGGTACACCCTCGAAGAAGACAAAATGATTTTCGAAACCAAAAGAATTCTTTCCCGCCCCGACCTTAAAATCACCGCCACTTGCGTGAGAGTTCCGGTCTTTTACGGGCATTCGGAATCGGTCAACGCGGAATTTTACTCCCCGTGCGACGTTATAGGGGTGAAAGAAGTTTTAAATAAAGCGAAAGGAGTTACTCTTTACGACGACCCCGACTCGGCGATTTACCCGACTCCCCTTTTCGCGCAAGATAAAGACGACGTTTTCGTGGGCAGAATCAGAAAGGACGACACCGTTTATAGCGGCGTCAACCTTTGGATAGTTGCTGACAATTTAAGAAAGGGCGCGGCGACGAACGCCGTTCAGATTGCCCAAAAAGCGATTGAACTTAACGCCGTAAAATCCTTTTTCGGTTGCGGATTTTAATTATTGCATTTTAATTTTTTAACGAGTTTTTATATGAACGAAGAAAATCTTAAAAAAATTTTAGAGTTTGCCGCGCGCGGAAACGCGTTCGGCGAAAAAGTGACGGTAGTCGGAGCGACGAAAACGATTCCCGCGGATATTATAAACCGCGCGATTGCGGACGGGCTTAAAGTCGTCGCCGAAAACAAGGTAAACGAATTCAGAGAAAAAACCGACCTGATTCGCGGCGCGGAACAACACTTTATAGGACATTTACAAACCAACAAGGTAAAATATATCGTCGGCAAAGTAAGCCTTATTCATTCCGTCGATTCGCTTAAACTTGCCGCCGCCATTTCCGACGAGTGCGTTAAAAAGAAGGTCGAACAACCTATTCTTATTCAGATAAACGTCGGCAACGAAGAAACTAAAAGCGGATTTTCCCCGAGCGAAACAGAGCGCGCGATGGAAGAAATTTCACGATTGCCGTTATTAAAGGTGAAAGGATTGATGGCAATGCTACCTAAAACGGAAAACACGCTACTTTTAAGGGAATTATCCTTGCAAATGCGCGGTTTTTATGATAAACTAAAAGAAAAGTACGATTTTACCACTCTTTCGATGGGTATGAGTTCGGACTATAAAATAGCCGTGGAATGCGGCAGCAATACCGTCAGAATAGGTTCTCTTATTTTCGGCGAAAGAAATTACGAGGTGAAAAAATGAGTATTTGTAGTTTGGATTATGGAGAGAAAGGAA
>JAEDMA010000099.1 GCA_016295005.1 Christensenellaceae bacterium | reverse complement strand
GTAAAACGAGTAAATCAACAACGTTTGTTATAATACGAGAAAACTTGCTTGCAAGGGTTTTCGAGCGCAGTATTTCAAGAAAGGTTGCCGACAAATCGTTTAGATTTGGCGGAGAATTGCCAAAGGCAATTTGATTTGCGAGTAAAACGAGTAAATCAACAACGTTTGTTATAATACGAGAAAACTTGCTTGCAACATTAAAAATCCGACCGATATACGAATATTATATAGAAAATAAAACGAAAAAACTTTTAATCGATAGGGGATAATATGGAAAAACGTGACGAGTTAAACGAGTTCCTTGCAAAAGCGGACGAACTTATCAATAGTAAATATATTCTTGCCGACGTTAAAATTATAGGGCTGTTAAAAACGGTCGCTTCGTCGGAAACTCTTATCGCGCTTTTTAAAACGTGTCTTACCGACTATGATTACGAAGAAGCAAAAAAAACCTATCTTATAAAAAGTCCGTATCTTTCGGAAGATAAAGGGGAATTTATACTTCCCGTCAACTCTAAAGAACTTTTGGCGCTCGTGTTTAACATTTTGCTCGATATCGACGCGAAACGCATTTCGCTTCCTGCGTTTTTAAATAAGTATTTTTACGAGGACGGCAGTTCTGTTGCAAGTTACGCATCTTTTATTAACGATATGATAAAACCTTTCGTTAAAACGGTAAACGACGTAATGGAAAACGTTTTAGACGGAAAGGTGCAAGACCCCATCGAAGCGGTTATCGAAGAAGAAGACAGAAAAGCGAAAAGAGCCGTTCTTGCCGCGGAAGAAGAGAAAAAACAAAAAGAATTAGAAAAAAAGAAATACGGCAACTGCATAAAAACGGTAAAAGAAATTCTTTTAAAAAACAAACTGAAAATCAAAGACAGTAAACTTAAAGAAGGGGAAAAACACAATCTTCTTCTTTTGATAGATATGCTTGCCAACGTAGCGGAATCGGAAGATGCCGACGCCGTGGAATACGCGTTTATAGCGTATAAATACGCGCGTATCGCTCATCCGTTTTTGCTTTCGGGGTACGCGGCTACGGAAAAAGCCATCGGCGGTATCATAAATGGACTTAACGGAAAAGACGGTAAATAAAAAATATATTTATAATGGCAAAATCTTAAATTTACGGTTAGACGACATACTTCTTCCCGACGGAAAACCCGCTAAAAGAGAAATTATCGAACACTCGGGCGGAAGCGCCGTGTATTGCGAAAAAGACGGCAAAGTGCTTTTCGTAAGGCAGTTTCGTTATCCTTATAAAAAGGTTATATACGAAATCCCCGCAGGGAAAATTAACGCCGGCGAAAAACCTGAAGCCGCCGCCATACGGGAACTTGAAGAAGAGTGCGGCGTAAAAGCGGAAAAAGTAACCGAAACGTTTAAGATTTATCCTTCTCCCGGGTACACGGAAGAGATAATATACATATATAAAGCGGAAGGGTTAAAGGATACCTCGGTAAGATTAGACGACGGCGAATACCTCTCTTCGTGCTGGATCGAAAAGGAAGAAGCCATAAAAATGGTGGAAAACGGCGAAATAAAAGACGCGAAAACGGTAATCGCGCTGTTAAACGAAAGAAAGCAGGGAAAATAAGAGAAATAAATTCAGGAAGGACAAAAATTTGAAGAGAGAAGACGTAAGAAACGTCGCGATTATAGCGCACGTCGACCACGGTAAAACCACGCTCGTAAACGAAATGTTGAAGCAGGGCGGTATTTTCCGCGATAATCAGGAAGTTATGGACAGAGTTATGGATTCGGGAGATCTCGAAAGGGAACGCGGAATAACCATACTTGCTAAAAATACTTCGGTTTTTTATAACGGTATAAAAATCAATATAGTAGACACCCCGGGTCACGCCGACTTCGGCGGCGAAGTAGAAAGGGTTCTTAAAATGGTAAACGGCGTTCTCGTACTCGTAGACGCGTGCGAAGGACCTATGCCGCAGACCCGTTTCGTAATGCAGAAAGCGCTCGAACTTAACCATAAACTTATAATAGTGGTAAATAAAATCGACCGTCCGGACGCAAGATTAAGCGAAGTACAGGACGAAATACTTGAACTTTTGTTCGACCTCAACGCGTCGGACGAACAGATAGACAGTCCTATAATATTCTGTTCGGGAAGGGACGGCACCGCCACTACCGACTGCAATAAACCGGGAACCGACTTAAAACCCCTTTTCGACGCGATAATAAACTATTTCGAACCGCAGGAAGTCGACCCAGAAGGTCCTTTCCAGATGCTCGTTTCTTCCATAGATTATAACGATTACGTCGGAAGAATAGGTATCGGCAGAATAGAAAGGGGCAGCATCAGAATAAATCAGGACGTCGAAACCTGCAACTATAACGTAAAAGGGAAAGAAACCAAAGGCAAAATCGTAAGTCTTTATCAGATAGAAGGTTTGCAGAGAGTACCGGTAGAAACGGCAAAGGCGGGAGACATAATCTGTTTCAGCGGACTTGAAAACATATCGATCGGCGATTCCGTGTGCGACCCCGCATGCGTGGAACCGGTACCTTTCGTAAAAATATCCGAACCCACGGTTGAAATGATTTTCTCGGTAAACGACAGTCCGTTTGCGGGTAAAGAAGGCAAATTCGTCACAACGAGACATCTTCGCGACAGACTGTTTAAGGAAATGCTTAAAGACGTTTCTTTAAGGGTGGAAGACACCGATTCCGCCGATTCGTACAGAGTGTGCGGCAGGGGCGAAATGCATCTTTCCATACTTATCGAAACGATGAGAAGAGCGGGTTACGAATTTCAGGTCGGCGCGCCGAAAGTGCTTTATAAAGAAGAAAACGGCGTTAAATTAGAACCTATGGAAAGACTGGTAGTAGACGTTCCGGAAGATAAAACGGGTTCGGTATTTTCTAGTATGGGCGAAAGAAAAGGCGAACTTTTGCAAATGGAAAACGTCGGAAGCCGTATAAGACTGGAATTCAAAGTTCCCGCAAGGGGACTTATAGGGTATAAAAGTCAGTTTTTGACCGATACCCGCGGCGAAGGGGTGTTCAACACCATATTCTACGGATACGAAGAATATAAAGGAGATATAGAAAGAAGAAAGACGGGTTCTCTGGTTGCGTTTGAAACGGGCGAAGCGGTAACTTACGGTTTGTTTAACGCGCAGGGAAGGGGTCAGTTGTTTATAGGCGCAGGCGTTCCCGTGTACGAAGGAATGGTCGTAGGCGAAAATCCCAAAAACGAAGATATAACGGTAAACGTTTGTAAAAAGAAACACCTTTCCAACACGAGAGCGAGCGGAAGCGACGACGCTTTGAGGCTCGAAACACCCAAGATAATGTCGCTCGAAGAAGCGATGGAATTTATCAACGACGACGAACTTTTAGAAATCACGCCGAAGAATATCCGAATCCGTAAAAAGACGCTGGATACCGAAATGCGTATGAAACGTAAGTTCAGGGGACTTGAATAAAAATAAAAAGCGAGGCTACTTTGTGAGCCTCGCTTTTAAGTTAAAAAGTATTATTTGCAACCGCAGCCGCAACCGCCGAGATTACCTAAAAAGCCGCCGCCGTTTTTGCAGAAGCAGCATATAAGCAATAACGCAACGGGTAAGCAGTAACAACTGTTGAAAATACTGTTTAAGCAACCGCTTTTAGCAAGGCAGATAATAAGTAATATTATCAGAATCCAAAGACAGCAGTTATTGCCGCCGAAGTCAAAACCGTTCATAAAAAACCTCCAAAGTATTTCTTAATCTCCGCCTTATGTAAAATTGTTTTTGTCGGCGAAGTTCTTTCTACTATCTATAATAGTAAAGTTATAATAAAAATGTTACAAAAAGGGGAAAACTATTGCTATCGGCGGTAAAATGTGGTAAAATTCGCTTGGCGGATATCAGAAACGAATCCGACCGATAAAAATTTTTTCTTATTTTCAACAGATATTCGCTGAGAAATTTGATTGGAGGCAAACATGAACAGAACAACAAAAACGATTGCTCTCGCAGGAATCATGAGCGCGCTGATGATAGTGCTTTTTACGCTCGAAACGGTAATCGGCGCAATGTGGATAACGCCGCCGGCGGTACTTTCGCTGTCGGTGCTATTCGTATTCTGCTTTTCCTACGACTGGAAATTCGGATTTTTAAGCGGCGTGGTATTCGGCTTGTCGTCGCTCGTAATCGCTTTTATCGTGGGGAATCCTTTGTTTATAATTCCCACAATATCCGTGTTGCCGAGAGTTGTCACGGGGATAGCGGCTTACGGAATATACAGTCTTGCGAAAACGTTGTGCGGTAAAAGTAATAATGTGTTCGTAAAAGAAAGCCTGCCGTACTCGATAGGGGCGTTTTTCGGAATACTAATGAACACTCTTTTTGTACTCGTCGCGTTGACTCTTTTCGCGCCGACGGAATACGGCAACACCTTCGCCGGTTGGTTCAAGGCGGTTATAACCCTTAACTTCCCGATAGAACTCGTGTGCGCGGTGATACTCACGCCGATTTTATCCAAAGCGGTCAAAAAAATCAATAAAACGGCGGAATAACGAAAGGGAAAAATAAAGGAATAGATTATGTTGCTTACGATAGATATAGGAAACACGAACATAAAATACGGAATATATAAAGGTAAAGAACTCGTCGCGTCGTTCAGGGTGTCGTCGAGAATATCGAGAACGGCTGACGAATACGGGTCCGTTCTCGTTAATCTTTTAGACGACAGGGGAATAAAAAAGGCGGACGTAGACGGGATAATCATATCGTCGGTAATACCGCCCCTTAACTACACCATATGCCATATGTGCGAATACTTTTTCGGCATAACTCCGCTTATGGTAGGCCCGGGAATAAAAACGGGACTTAACGTAAAGACGGATAACCCGAAAGAAGTCGGCGCGGATATAATAGTAAACAGCGTATCCGCGTTCGGAAAGTACGGCGGACCTACCGTCGTAATAGATTTCGGTACG
>JAEDMA010000098.1 GCA_016295005.1 Christensenellaceae bacterium | reverse complement strand
GGATAAAAGGTTTCCATGTTTACCTCGATGATGTCGGGTGCTTTCAGGTCTTCACGCATCAATCTTTCCAGCGTTTCCGTTTCGGTTATCGCGTACATTCTGCCGTGACCGAGTTCAGCCGCTGTTTTCATGTCCTGCGCCTCGGAAGAAGTTTCGCTGCTGCCGATTAGTACTACCGACAACGTAATACTTGCGGCTTCATTTTCGTAATTATTTTTAATAACGCTTTCGTATTCTTCCTTATCCGAAACTATACCGTCGGTAACTAAAATAATATGGCGTTTGCTTATGTTTTTCTCTGCTCTTAACATATCGCCGGCTTTCTGGATGGCGCCCGGCAAAACTGTTCCGCCGTTTGCGTCCTGGATAGATTCTATCGCGTCGACGATTTTTGACTCCTGCGTTCTGCGCGTTAACGGTAAAATAACCTCTTCGTTGGAATCGAGAGTCATTATGCCGATAAAATCGCGTTCGCTGAGCGCGTTAAGACAAGACTTGGCTCCTTCTACGGCGCACTCGAGGAAAGTTTTTAATCCGGAACTATCCGTACTTCCCATCGAACCCGAACGGTCGAGAATAATAACCACGCCTATTGGCGGAGTATAATCAATAGCCTGAACGGGAAGAATCTGCTGATACACCGACCCTACCATATCTTTACGTACGTAAGAGTGCGCTTCTCCATTTTCGTCCTGTCCGCCAACGGTCAGAAGTCCGCCGCCGTATGTATTAACGTAAGCGTAAAGCGCTTCGCTAAATCCTTCGGGCATATCTTTGTTTGCTATATTGTTCAGAATCACCTGATCGTACATTCGAAGTTCGTCGACGGAAATACCAACCAGCTCATCGTCTTCGATAATGTTTTTGTATACTATTTCGAATTGTTTTTCTTCTTCTAAAAGTTCTTTAACGGGAGTACACTCGTCTTTATTTCTGCCGAGCAGTAAAACCTTATTGAATACTTCAAGATAAAAATACGAAGTATATTCGTCGTTTTCCGAAAGCGTGCTTTCGCCCGAAGTGATTTTAAAGTTTAATTCATGTAAACCGCCTTCGCCGAACTTATGTTTTAAGGTAACGAGTTGCGTCCCCTTAGAGAAATCTACCGACGATAACGACCCGTCCGAATCCGTTTCGTTGTCGGTTAAAGAAAGGGATAGATTTCCTTCCGTGTTAGATACAATCGTAACGACGATATTCACTTCTTCATTTACCTTAACGTGATAATCGGGAAGCTTAACGTCCAGAATTTCTACTTCATTATTTTCGTAAGAAGAAGGAACGTTAACTACGTCTACCTTAATTCCGCTTGCGGCAACCGCTCTGACAACGGAAGAAGCGTCTTTATCCGTTTCCTTTCCGTCAGTAACAAGAACGATTTTAGAAGTTTCGGGATTGCCGAACAGGTCTTTTGTAAAAAGTAAGGCGTCTGCAACGTTCGTAGCGCTAGTATCGGGTAAATCGGCAGACAAATAAGCGTCGAAAACTTCTTCGATTTTATCCGTCAAAGGAACGGCATATTTCTGATCGAAACCAAACGTAACGATACCGACTTTATAAGAATCGTATCTGCTTTGCCTTAAAACGGTTTCGATAAAATCGTTTCTCTTCTGTTCTGATTGATTTTCCGTATCGGAAACGTCAACCAGAAGTATAATTTCGTTTTTCTCGTTTGGAACGGAATATTTTACGGAGAATCCCGATAAAACCAAAACGCTTAACGTAACGACGGTTAAATGCAGAATTAACGGAATAATTCTGTTTCTCGTTCTTCTGAACCTTTTCGGTATCCTGAAATACGGAACAAAAGTTAATATAACCAAAGGAACAAGAAACAAAAGGAACCAAGGAGAAGAAAAAATAATTGTTAAACTTTTCATTTTTATTTTCCCCCCTTAATTACCTTCTCTCGTTTGCAGGAACCACTCGATAAGTTCTATCACAACAAGGGCGAGAGCAAAATAAATCAATAAGTCGATATAGAAGTTCTTTTCGTCTTCAACGCCGTACGGATCCGACAACCCGTCGAAAACGGCTCGAATATTACTTTCCGCAGAAGGTATTCTTACGTAAATGCTTTCCGTTATCGATTTTCCAAAATAAGTCGTCTGCGTTATATCGTACGTTCCGGGCAAATCCAAATCGAGTATTGCGGGAAATTCGTCGAATACCTTTTCGACGTTACCTGAAACAAACAGATTTTCTCCGCGTGTATTAAGGTCTACTTTCTCGTTGACCTCAAAAGAATTCCCTTTAACGATTGCAGGCATAAAATAATTTACGAGATTCTTTAATAATATGACGTTTTCGGGCATAATACCGAGATTTGAAAAATGATAACTGAAAGAAAGAACGGCTATTTTTTGCGGACCTTCGTTTTTAACAAGCAAAACCGGGCTACCGTTACACGTCAGGACTTCTTCGTATCCCGAATCGTGGCGTTCGATTTTTATATATCTGCTTATTTCTATCAGTCCGCTGTTAACCCCTTTCAGAATTTCGTGCGGCAATTCTTCCGTCAGAGCAATCATCTGCGCTCTGAAATCAATTTCATCCCCTATTGTTAATCCGCTACCTGCGGGAGAACTATGAGGATTGATAAGCAGAACGGCGCCGTCGGCAGGTAATTCGTCAGGCATTTTGTGTTCATAAATGTATAAATCATAACCTTCGGTAGCGGGTTCATTTCCGACTTTTACTTCGTCGAACACAACGTCGTACCAATCTGCCACGAACGATTTGATTTTGTAGAAAGCCCCCGGAACGAACGTTTCGGGCATAGTGCTTGCATATTGAATTTTTAAGGGTTCTTTTTGTCCGCCGTATATATAAAACGTATCGTCGTCGACAAAGGAATCTTCTTCGTTGACTTTAACCATTACGCGTTGATACGAATATAGCGAGTCAATAGGATAAACCACAACGTTTTCCGTTTCCTGTTCCTCCTCGGCGAACGTCTGATTTTTAAAGATAATTCTTTGGGAAACACCGTCGGGGCAAGCGACGACGGATTTATAGGAAAAAACCGAGCCGACATCGTTTTTATCGGCTGTGTTTGCGCCGCTTATCTCTATTTCGACTTCGATTTCTCTGCTTCTACCGTAACAAGCAACGTCCACGTAAAAAGTAAAATAGTTATCTTCTACTTCCGCATAAGCATTTAAGATTCCCGCGTTCCACTCTTCATCGGACGAAACTCTTTCTACCTTAATCGAAGACGGAACGAAAGAATAAGTATTATCGGTGAAAATATAAATTTGTGCATCGGGATTGTCTACGAGAACGTCTTCGCAAATAGAAATGGCGCCGTCAATATCGGATACTCCATACGAACAACCGTTACTCTCTACAAGTTCGGTTATCTTTTCGTTAACAACGTTACCGTTTTCGGATTCGACTCTTTGGACAAGATAATACGGATTATTGTTTGCGACTATAACGGAAACAATACCGTTTTTCGCGAACGTATCTTCCGATAACTTAACGATTTTTTCCGTCGCGCGCTCGAAGCGGGTATACCCATCGTTTACGGAACGCATGCTTGCGGAAGAATCGAGTATAGCGATGACTTCGCTTTGATCCGTTTGTTCTTTTATTACCTTATTCGGTTCAGCCAAAATCATTGCGCTTAAAGCAATTATCGATATCTGACATAATATAATCAACAGATTTCGAAGCCTGCTTATAGGAACGCGTTTTTTCTTGTATTTAAGACTTAATTTCCAAATATAAGTACTTGAAATGCCTTTTTGCTGGAAATTTGGCTTTATTATGTAAATAATAATTAATATTATTATTCCGATTAACCCGAGAAGTCCCAAAGGAGCCAACAATTTCATAAATAAAATTCCCACTTTTTCTCTGAAAACGTAAGAACAAACTATAATCCTTGCGTTTCGCTTTTTCTACTTGTTACGTAAATGGTTAAACGTATAAAACGAATATAAGGACAAACTTAAATTTTCGGTTGCCCTATTCGTTTTATATGTTTTATTAAATACCGTATTCGTGAATGATAAACAAAATAATTTCGATAAACTCGCCCGAAGCGACTATTTAGCGATAGTCTTGAAATATTCGTATATAAGTTCTTTTTCTTCTTCCGTCCAACCCTGTTCTTCAGCCATTCTTTCAAGGGCTTCTTCATATGCGTTTTTATAAACCTGACCGCCGTAATACGTTTCGCCGTCAAAAACCTGGTTATGGTCTTCGTAAACGCCGCCTGCGCCTTGTGCAGGTTTTCCGGAGTCGTTTTCTTCTCCTTCGCCGCTTTCTTGATAATCCATAGGAAGATCCTCTGGAACGTCTCCTTCCGAAGGAGTGTCGCCGTTTCCGTCAAGTTCGCTTATCGGCATAAATACAGCGTAAAAAGTTGCGTTGGAAACTATATAAGAGTCTAAACGATAAGGATTATCGAATCCGTCCGACCATTTAACAAAAGCAAAACCGTCTTCGGGAATAGCGATTACGGGCGAAGCGCCCGAACCCTCTTCAACGACCTGAAAAATTTCGCCGTCGATATATCCTTCGCCTGATAATACTTCATAAGAAATTTCAAATTGTTTTTTTGCTTGTTCGTCGTCTTTACCGCCTATAACTTCCGATCCTCCGCTTATAATTCCGTTTGCCGAAAGAGCGGATACGGTTGTCATTCCGATGCCGCACAATGCGGTAACGATAAAACAGATTATACACGGAATAGATATTGCCATTTTAATAAGCTTTTCGGTTATTCCGTTGGATTTGAGAGTTCTGATCGTTTCTTCTCTCTGAATTTTATATATTTCAGATTCTTCGTTACAAAATTGAACCATCGTAAGGACGCGTTCTTCAAGCCCTAATTCGTCGATTCGTTTGGCTGTTTTTTTTACTGACGCGCGATACCTCAAAAAATAAGACAATACCCCTGCCGCCGCTGCAATAACGACGAATACTATAGCGCCGATCCAGACCGCTTTATAATTTTTCATCCAAGCGATAAATTCAAAAACAAGAAGTCCGGC
>JAEDMA010000097.1 GCA_016295005.1 Christensenellaceae bacterium | reverse complement strand
CTTCAATATTACCGTCTCTTACAACCTTTACCGTTTTACTCGATAATAAAGATAAACGATCTATACTTATTTTTGCGCGGATTTCCTGTATTATGCCGATAAATATGTTTGCAAGATAAATTATCGTAAAGAAATAGTTGGAAACAGGAAGGTTTTTCACCGTAAGCAAAAAGAGGAATACAATAAATCCCAACAAATTAAAAAAAGTACAGATATTATCTTTGAAAATACTGAAATATGTTTTAGAATAGGTTTTCTTGATTTTATTCGTCAATCCCTGTTCAGTTCTTGCCGCAACTTGCGCGGAAGTTAATCCATAGTCTTTGTCCGGAGTAAATCTTTCAATATTTTCAAGAGATATGCTCGTAGTCTTTTTTTTCATTATTAACGCACCTTTTGTTTTGATTGAAATATTACAAAACTGTGAACCATTGTAAAAAATTTTGTAATTTTATGTTTCAATAAATTTTACGACATCGCGACAAATTTTACTTTAATCGCGACGTCGAATCGTTCTATTGTTATAAGTCAGACGGAAGCGGCAAAAAAGTCAGATTATAATATTAACCAGTCTGTTCGGTACAATAATAATTTTTTTGACGCTTTTATCCGCAAGTTCATTTGCTAATTTTTCGTCCTTATAAATATACTCTTTAATTTCTTCTTCCGAAGCCTTGTTTGGTATAATTATTTTGCCGCGCATTTTGCTGTTGATTTGCACCGCTACTTCAACTTCGTCTTTTACAAGCGCAGACTCGTCGCAAACGGGATATTCCTGTTGGAAAACCGACGGGTGATTTCCGATAATAGACCAGATTTCCTCCGAAAAATGCGGGGCACAGGGAGCAAGCAGTAATATGAACTTTTCAAAGCATTTTTTGAAAAGAGAAGGGTTTTTCGTTTCCAGACCGTCGTATTTTTGAATGGAGTTAAGTAATTCCATAAGTCTTGCGACCGCAGTATTGAAAGAGAACGCCTCCATGTCTTTATCTACGGATTTTATCGCATAGTTCAAAGCGTAAAGTAAATCTTTCTCGTTTTTGCCGATTTCTTTGGATCCCGTATCCTTAACGGTAGAAATTTTCGTTGCAATCCTTTCAATTCTGTCAAGGAATTTGACAATGGCTTTTATGCCGTCGTCGCTCCATGGTCCGCCTTCGGTGTAAGAAAATCCGAACATAAGATATAATCTTAAAACGTCGGCGCCGTATTGCTCCACGTAAGGATCCGGAGCTATTATGTTACCTTTCGATTTGCTCATTCTGTTACCGTCGGGGCCCAGAATAACTCCTTGGTGAACAAGGGATTTGAAAGGCTCGTCAAAATCGAGATATCCCATATCGTGTAATGCTTTCGTAACAAAACGAGCGTACAACAAGTGCATACATGCGTGTTCTGCTCCGCCGACATATTTATCTACGGGAAGCATTTTATTGATAATTTCAGGGTCAAAAGGTTTTTCGGAATCGTGCGCGTCGGGATATCTTAAATAATACCAACTCGAACAAACGAACGTGTCAAGCGTATCGGGATCTCTATGAGCCGGACCGCCGCAAACAGGGCATGTAGTATTCATAAAACCCTGATGCTTAGCAAGCGGCGATTCCCCGTCGGGCTTAAATTCGACGTCATAAGGAAGTTTAACGGGAAGGTCTTTATACGGAACGGGAACGACGCCGCATTTATCACAATGGATAACGGGAATCGGAGCGCCCCAATAGCGTTGACGAGATATAAGCCAGTCGCGTAAGCGATAGTTTGTCTTATAGGAACCTTTACCTTCCTGAACGAGTTTATTTATGATGGCTTTTCTTGCTTGTTCGCTGGTCATACCGTCAAATCCGAAACTATTCATAACGATACCGTCTTCGCAATAGGGAAGGGCATCGTCTCCATTGACGGCGTTTATAACTCTCGTTACGGGTAGATTATACTTTTTGGCAAATTCGTAATCTCTTTCATCATGCGCGGGAACGCCCATAACGGCGCCTGTCCCGTAGGAATACAAAACGTAATCCGATGCGTAAATAGGAATGTGTTTACCGTTAATCGGGTTGATGGCATCGTGTCCGATATATACGCCGGTTTTTTCTCTGGTGGTGGAAAGTCTCTCTATTTCGTTTACTTTAGAAGTTTCGTATATATAATCTTCAACTGCTTTTCTTTGTGTTTCGGAAGTAAGTTTTTTAACCAAAGGATGTTCCGGAGCCAAAACAACGTATGAAACCCCGAACAGGGTGTCGGCTCTCGTTGTAAACACCTTGAATTTATCTCCGCTTTCAGCAGTAAATTCTATTTCGCCACCAGTAGATTTTCCTATCCAGTTTTTTTGCATAAGTTTGGTCTTTTCCGGCCAATCGACTTTGTCAAGCCCCTCTAAAAGTTCTTCGGCGTAATCGGTGATTTTAAAAAACCACTGTGTAAGATCCTTTTTTACGACAGAAGCGCCGCAACGCTCGCACTGACCGTTGACAACCTGTTCGTTTGCAAGGACGGTTTTACAATCGGGACACCAGTTAACAGGGGCTTCTTTTCTGTAAGCGAGTCCTTTTTCGTATAACTTTAAGAAGAGCCATTGCGTCCATTTATAGTAATCTTCGTTACAGGTTTTTATCTCGTAATTCCAGTCAAACATTGCTCCCATTTTTTTAAGGGTTTCTTCCATGTTGGCAATGTTTTTTTCGGTGGAATCTTTGGGGTGAATACCCGTTTTAATCGCGTAATTCTCGGCAGGCAACCCGAATGCGTCGAACCCCATAGGTTCGAACACTTCGAAACCTTTCATTTTCTTATATCTGACAAAACTATCGGTAGGACCGTAATTATACCAATGTCCTAAATGAAGTTTTGCTGCAGAAGGATAGGAAAACATTTCAAGGCAATAATATTTTTTATCTGTTTTTTTGGGATTAAAGCTGTTGGTTTTTTCTTTTTCCCAATATTTTTGCCATTTTTGTTCGATTTGCTTCATGTTCATAAAAGGTTTGCCTCCGAAAAGTAAGTGTTTTATAGTGTTTTGCTATTAAGTAATTATATTATATTAATCGATTTTAGTCAAGAAATATATAACACATTAAAACCAATAAAAAAAGATAAATTGAGTTTTTTGGATTTACAAAAAGATAAAATAGTGTTATACTGAAAAAAGAAATATTTTTACGGAGATTTATATGAATTCACTTAAAAAACCATATTCCGACGTAAGCGTTTTATACGACAAATTTCCTTGTCTTTACGGAGAAACCACCGAATTTCAGAAAAAAAGATACGAAGATCTTTTTATTAAATTCAAAAATAGTTTTAACGTCGAAAACGCATACGTTGCTTCTTCCAGCGGCAGAGTAGAGGTTTGCGGAAACCATACCGACCACAACGGAGGAAAAGTTGTTTCCTGCGCAATAAGTCTTGACGCCCTTTGTATGTTTTTACCTTACGATAAAGACGTTATTAAAATTAAGTCGGAAGGTTACGACGATATAATAGTCGACATAAACGGCGCCGAGTGTGAAGAGAAAGGCACGTCTGCGGCATTGGTGCGCGGCGTTGTGGTAGGACTTAAAAACAAAGGATACAAGGTCGGCGGATTTATCGCTTGCGTAACAAGCAACGTTCTGGGCGGAGCGGGAATATCTAGTTCGGCTTCGTTTGAAGTGCTTATAGCGGAAGTACTTAATTTCTTGTATAACGACGGCAAAATAACCGAAAGCGAAAAAGCGATAGTTTCTCAATTCTCCGAAAACGAGTATTTCGGTAAACCCTGCGGATTGCTCGACCAGACCGCGATTGCTTTCGGGGGATTAAAGAAGCTCGATTTTAAAAAGAAAGGAGTAATCGGCGTTACCGATATTCATAACGACTTAAAAGATTACACGCTTGTTCTTGTAAATACGGGCGGGAGTCATGCTAATCTTACCGGGGAATACGCGGCAATACCTTCCGAAATGTTTTCTGTTGCAAAAGCGATGGGAGGAGAAAAGCTCATTGATTTTACAGAAGAAGAATTTGTTACAAAACTACCTGCCGTTCAGAACAACCTTTCAGACAGAGCAGTTCTTCGCGCTTTCCATTTTTACGAGGAAAACGATAGAGTGGATATGCTTGAAAAAGCGCTTACGGAGAACGATTTTAATACTTTTATCGACTGTATAAATAAATCGGGTATAAGTTCGCTCAATAAATTACAAAACTGCTACGTTGCAGGCAGCGAAGAACAACCCATTCCGAAAGGTCTTGCGATTTCCTCAAAATTTATTAAAGACGGAGCAAACAGAGTGCATGGGGGTGGTTTTGCCGGAACTATTCTTAATATCGTAAAGAACGATAACTTAGAATATTTTATTGAAAATATGAGCCGCTATTACGATAAAAAAGATATTATTCCTCTGAAAGTCCGTTCTGTGGGGACGATTGTTCTTTAATTGCATATTTACTAAATATATACTAATGTTTTTTACTGATTTTATGTCAGACATAATTATTATGTGAGGTGTATATGGCATACGATTTATACGAAAATCCGCTTTCAACGCGTTACGCCCGCGAAGAAATGATTTACAATTTTTCCGACGAAAAAAAATATAGATTATGGAGAAAATTGTGGGTTGTCCTTGCAGAAGCAGAACACGAACTCGGATTAAATATAACAAAAGAACAAATCGACGAACTGAAAAAATATCAGGATAACGTTAATTACGACAGAGCGAAAGCCATCGAAAAAGAAATTCGTCACGAAGTAATGGCTCATATCAAAGCGTACGGAGAGCAAGCAAAGACGGCGTCGGGTATTATACATCTCGGCGCAACAAGTTGCTATGTTCTCGATAATGCCGAAATTATCGTAATAGACGACGCCCTGGAAATCGTCCGAGTTAAACTATTAAACGTCATCAATAACCTTAAATCCTTTGCGTTAAAATATAGCGATTTACCAACGTTGGGCTATACTCACTTGCAACCTGCTCAGCTTACCACAGTGGGAAAAAGAGCGTGCCTTTGGCTTCAGGATCTTTTAT
>JAEDMA010000010.1 GCA_016295005.1 Christensenellaceae bacterium | reverse complement strand
CAGGGTTTTAAAAGTTTTTATCATAAGATAAAAACTTTACTTCTTATAGTTTATACTATCAAGCGCAACAGTGTGTTTTTATTTGTTTTTTACCGTTACGGTCAGGTCGTCGCCGGAAGCGTCCACGACGAGTTCGCTGTCCGGTTCGAGATCCGATTCGAGCATCTTTTTCGCAACTAGAGTTTCCACTTTGCTTTGCAAAAATCTCTTAAGCGGACGCGCGCCGTAAACGGGGTCGTAACCGTTATCTACTATATAGTTCTTTGCGGCGTCGGTTACGGTAAGACGCAGACGGCGTTCTTCCATACGTTTGCTTAACGAAGATATAAGCAAATCGACGATGCTCGTAACGTTTTCTTTTGTCAACGGTTTATAGAACACGATTTCGTCAAGACGATTCAAAAATTCGGGGCGGAAAGAACGTTTTAACAAAGCGTTCACTTCTTCTTTCGCCTTATCGCTTATTTCTCCCGTCTTTTCGTCGATTCCGTCCAAAATATAGTTGGAACCGAGGTTAGATGTCAGAATCAAGATAGTGTTCTTAAAGTCCACCGTACGACCTTGCGAGTCGGTTATACGTCCGTCGTCTAATACTTGTAACAAGATATTGAAAACGTCGGGGTGCGCTTTTTCGATTTCGTCGAAAAGGACTACCGAATAAGGTTTACGCCTTACCGCTTCGGTAAGTTGACCGCCTTCTTCGTAGCCTACGTATCCCGGAGGCGCGCCGATAAGTCTCGATACGGAGAATTTTTCCATATACTCCGACATATCGATTCTTATAATGCTGTGTTCATCGTCGAACAGACTTTCGGCAAGGGCTTTGGCGAGTTCGGTTTTACCTACGCCGGTAGGACCTAAGAACATAAACGAACCTATCGGTCTGTTGGGGTCTGCGATACCCGCCCTCGAACGTAAAATCGCTTCGCTGACCTTTTCCACTGCTTCGTCTTGACCGATTACCCGTTTATGAAGAATATCGGCAAGGTGCAAAACCTTTTCTCTTTCGCCTTCCATAAGTTTGGTAAGGGGGATTCCCGTCCAACGGGAAACGACTTTGGCGATTTCTTCTTCGGTTACGGTGTCGCGTAAAAGAGTGTTTTTTCTGCCGCTTTCTTCCTTTCTTGCTTGCTCTAATTTTTTCATTAAGTCGGGCAGGGTAGAATATTTAAGTTTAGCGGCGTGTTCGTAATCGGCGTTTCTCTGCGCCGTTTCGATTTCGGCGTTGACCTTTTCGATTTCCGATTTTAAGTCAGAAACGGCGTGTATACTTTGTTTTTCTTCTTCCCACTGCGCTTTCATCGCGGAAAACTTTTCGCGTAAATCGGAAAGTTCTTTTCTGATTTCGGCAAGTCTTGCCGCGCTTAAATCGTCCGTTTCTTTCTTTAACGCCATTTCTTCGATTTCCAGCTGCATTATTTTACGGGAAATTTCGTCCATTTCCGTCGGCATGGAATCGATTTCCGAACGAATCGTCGCGCAAGCTTCGTCTACTAGGTCGATGGCTTTATCGGGCAGGAATCTGTCGGTAATGTATCTGTTTGATAACGTCGCCGCGGCGATAAGCGCGCCGTCGTGAATGGTTACTCCGTGATAAACTTCGTAACGATCTTTAAGTCCGCGGAGAATGGTAATCGTGTCTTCCACGTTAGGTTCGTTTACGATAACCGGCTGGAATCTTCTTTCCAAAGCCGCGTCTTTTTCTATATAGTTGCGGTATTCGTTAAGGGTCGTAGCGCCGATACAGTGCAGTTCGCCCCTTGCGAGTAACGGCTTAAGCAGGTTGCCCGCGTCCATCGCGCCGTCCGATTTTCCCGCGCCGACTATGGTATGAAGTTCGTCGATGAAAAGAATAATTCTTCCTTCGCTCTTCTTTATTTCGTTAAGCACGGCTTTAAGTCTTTCTTCGAACTCGCCGCGGAATTTCGCGCCGGCAATCAACGCGCCCATATCCAGAGCGAATATGGTTTTGTTTTTAAGCCCTTCGGGAACGTCGCCGCGAACGATACGTTGCGCAAGACCTTCCGCAATGGCTGTTTTACCTACGCCCGGTTCGCCGATTAAAACGGGGTTGTTTTTGGTTTTTCTCGAAAGAATTCTTATAACGTTACGTATTTCCGAATCTCTGCCGATAACGGGGTCGAGTTTCTGGCTTTTTGCTCTTTCTACCAGGTCGAAACCGTATTTATTGAGAACGTCGTAACTGCTTTCGGGGTCGTCGGACGTAATTCTATCCGATTTTACCTTTTTAAGTTGTTCGTTGAATTCCGCTTTGGTTATGCCGTGTGCGCGGAACATATTTTTTATATCGTCGCTCGCATAATCGAAAATGCAAAGCATAATGTGTTCGACGGACACGTAATCGTCTTTAAGACTATCCGCAAGCCTTTCCGCCGCCGTCAGAATTTTATCGGTCACGGGGGAAACGTAAACCTTGTCGGGTTCTCTTCCCGCGCCCGAAACGGCGGGCATTTTACGAATCATGGTATCGATTTCCGACAACAATTTATCGGGCGATTTCCCCATTTTCCTTAAAAGACTTCCCACCAAACCGTTTTCCTGATCTATAAGAGCGTAAAGAAGATGCTCGGGCATAATCTGAATGTTACCGTTTTCTATCGCGATGTTCTGCGCGGAAGAAATCGCTTCCATCGCCTTTTTCGTTAATTTGTTAGCGTTCATTTTTTTATCCTCCTTTTTCGCAAAATTTTATAATTTTAATTTCTTGGTCGCTAAATAGTTAAGTTTCCTGCGTTTAAAGCCGCTAAATAGTCGTTTTCCAACTCGTTTAAAGTTTTATATCCGTCGGAAAGATATTTTTTCAGCATTTTATCGAAAACTTTTACGTAGTTGCTTATTTCCTTTCCGAGATCGTCCGTATTATAGTTGCCGCTTTTTTTAAAAGATAGAGATCTCGTCCATTTACATTCGTCCAGAGAATACTCTATTCTTCTGTTGAACAACGCCGTAACGTAAATCTCTTCCATTTTCTGCCACAAACGGAAAAACTCCGTAAGGCGGGTAAGAAGTTCGGGCGATTGCGTCCTGAAATTCACTTTCAACTCGCCGTAATGATCCCCCGCGACTCTGTACAACTCCACTTCGTAACGAAGGGTCGGACGGTATCGATAGGAAAGCGCGCTTTTAATGGACAACGTGTTGTCGTGATTAGCGTAATATACGGGGAAATTTTCGTTGTTTTCGAAAAGACTTTCTATCTGACGGAACACGTCGGTAATACGTTTTTCCGGCGTTACCACCGAAACGTAATCGGCAAGGATTTCGTTCACGAGATGCGACCTCGTCGTTCCTTCTCTCTCCGCAAGACGGTCAATCTCCGATATTACTTCTTCGCTTAACATTAAACTATACATGTTTTTCTTCATTTTTATCTTGCTCTCCTTTTTCTCCCCTGAATTTTTCTCATTTTTTATATAAATTATACTCCGAATTTTTCTTTTGTCAACTGTCCTGAGAAACTTTTTTAATAATTTTTATATAAATTTTTGCACAAAAGTTTTAATAAAAAGAAAAATAAACGGGGGTTGTATAAAAAGGCGAGTATCGGTCAATAAAGGAGATATGCAAAGAGAAAAGGAGATAAAAAGTGAATAAAACGAAGGTTTTTGCGGTAATATTCGCGCTTTTAGCGGCGGCGATGGCGTTAGGGTTTGCAATCCCGAAAGAAGAAAATCATACCGAATATTTAAGAATACATATCAGGGCAAATTCCAACGACGATATAGATCAGACGGTAAAGTACGCCGTTAAAGAAAGAATAGTGGAATTTTTAACCCCTTACGTCGCGCAGGCGAAAACCAAGGAAAACGCCGAAAAAATAATAAAATCGTTACTTCCGTCCATAGAAAAGGTTGCGGACGAAACGTTACTGAAAAAAGGTTTTTCTTATTCGTCCAAAGCGAAGATAAACAACGAGAAATTTCCGACGAGAGCGTACGGTGAGTACACGCTCGAAAGCGGTTATTACGACGCGTTGATTGTCGAACTCGGCAGCGGCAAAGGGGATAACTGGTGGTGCGTGGTATATCCGCCGCTTTGTTTTACGGGCAGCGGAAGCAATTACGTTTACAAAAGCAAGATTTACGAAATTATAAGAAATTTTTTCGAAAAGGAGGCAAAATGAAAAAATTATTTAAAACGGTAATCATCGCGGTAATGGCTCTTTCCGTATGTTTCGGGGCTGCGGCGTTTTCCGAATACAACTCGGAATCCGCTTACGCCGTCGTTTATAAACAGGGCAGCAGCGGCACTACGGTAAAAAAAATTCAGCAGAAACTCAAAAACTGGGGATATTATTCGGGATCGGTAGACGGAATATACGGCGCGAAAACCAAAGCCGCCGTTAAATATTTTCAACAAAAGAACGGTCTTACGGCGGATGGTATCGTCGGGGATAAAACGCTTGCGGCGTTAGGGATATCGACTGCTTCGTCGGCTTCATCGTCGTCGGGGTCGTCGTACTCTAACAATGACGTAAACCTTCTGGCGCGGCTTATTTACGGCGAAGCAAGGGGGGAAAGTTACGTCGGGCAGGTAGCGGTCGGCGCGGTAGTTTTAAACAGAGTTAAAAGCGCGTCTTTCCCGAACACCATTTCCGGAGTAATATATCAGAGTTACGCTTTTACCGCGGTAGCCGACGGGCAAATAAATCTTACGCCCGACGCGACGGCGAAAAAGGCGGCGCAGGACGCTATGAACGGCTGGGACCCGACGTACGGCGCGATATATTATTATAATCCGGCAACCGCCACGAGCAGTTGGATTTTTTCCAGAAAAACGATCGTAACGATAGGCAATCACGTTTTTGCAAAATAAAGGAGAGTATATGGAAAATAAAGAAAACAGCGCCGTAGAAAAAGCAAAACAGGCGATGGAAGAAGAAGTTTCGGAAAAATTCGGCGGCGAACACGAAGAAGAAGCCGCGAAAAACAGAGTAAGAATTGCGGAAATAAAAGCGCACGAAAAAGCCGAAAAAGAAAAAAGAAAACTCGCTTATAAACGGGAAAAAGAAAGAAGAAAATACGAGCGCAAAGAAAGAAAAGAAGCCCGTATCGCCGAGAAAAACAGATTAAAAGCGCAGGAAAAGGCGGAAAGAAACCAGATTAAAAAAATGCAAGCCGAAAACGAACAGGCTTATAGAGAACAACGCAGAAAAGACAGAGAAAAAAGAAGAAAGTCGGGCGGCGGCTACGGCGGCTGGCTTGCCGCGGTAATATCGCTCGGCGCGTCGTCTTTAGTTCTCGCCACCGTTCTTATAGTAACGTTGTTCGTTCCGAGCGATAAAGACAGAGCGTTAGAAAGCGGATACAGAAAATCCTTTTTCGACACCGTGGCGCAGGTAGACAATATAGACCTTAACCTTTCCAAAATACTCGCGACGAGCGAAGAATCGGGGCTTCAGAAATATCTCGTTGATACGGCTATAAATTCCGAACTTGCCGAAAACAATCTTTCTCAACTTCCGTTAGAAGACGAAAGCAAGTTTTATACCGCCAAACTGATAAATCAGGTGGGCGATTACAGTAAATATCTTAACGATAAGTTGGTTGACGGCGAAGGGATAACGGCAGGGGAAAGAGATAATCTTTATAAACTTTATAAAGCCGTAGGTCAGTTAAGGGATTGTTTGCAAAGAACCGTCGGCAATATGACGACAGACTTCTCGTTTTCGTCAATGTTAGGCGGCGGCGACGGCAATCTCGTTATCTCGGAATTCAACGACTTGCAGGAACTTTCCGTGGAATACCCCGAACTTATTTACGACGGACCTTTCTCCGACGGTAAGGACGAAAGAGAAATTAAAGGATTGTCCGAAAAAACCGTGACGGAAGAAGAAGCGGAAAAGATTTTCGTGGATATTTTCAGCGGATTTAACCTTAAAGACGTTAAAAGCGTGGGCAAAGGGGAAGGAAATTTATCTTGCTTTAACTTTAACGCGGAAGTAAACGGCGATAATTTATACGCGCAGATATCCGAACGCGACGGAAAACTGATTATGTTCGCTTATTCGGGCAGTTGTATGGAAACGGTTATCGACGCGGATACCGCCGAAAGCAACGCGCTGAAATTTTTGGGAACGCTCGGCATAGAAAACGTGAAAGCGGTATGGATAAACTTAGCGAATAACTTATTTACCATAAACTTCGCTTCGGAAAATAACGGGGTAATAATTTATTCCGACCTTATAAAGATAAGAGTTTGCGCGGAAACGGGCAAAATTATAGGTATGGAAGCCACTTCTTATTACACCAACCACACCGAAAGGATAATACCTTCTCCGCTTTTATCGGTAAGCGCGGCAAAGAAAAAAGTTTCGGATAATATCACCGTTTTAACGTCAAGACTCGCCGTAATACCTGTCGGCGAAAAAACGGAAAAACTTTCTTACGAATTCTCGGGAACTTACGACGGCGCGACTTACTACGTTTATATCGACGCGGTAACGGGCAGACAAATAGAAATGTTTAAGGTAATAGAATCTACCGAAGGCATGCTTTTAATGTAACGAAAAAGTAAATACGCCGTATAAATGGAGAAAAACCCAATTTTTTTCGATAAATAAAAACCCCGACCTTGCGAATTACTCGCAAGGTCGGGGTTTTTATCTTTGGAAATCTCTTATGTGCTTTTTAATGTAATAAGTAAGCAGTCCGAACGATAAAAAAGTCTGCCGTTTGCCGCGCGGCAAAAAGCTAAATCGAACCGAAACCGTAAAAAACGGGCCATTGGTGTTATCCGTTCGGTTAAAGGTTACTTTTCTTCTTTTAATACGGACTTATATCCTTTGCCGAGTTTCACGCATTTGGAAACGCGGGAAAGGGTAGCGGAAGATATGTCCGTTTTCGCGATGACCTGTTCGTAGGTATCGCCGTCCATTAAAAGACGGGCGGCTTTAAGCCTTTGCGCCATAGAATTTATTTCTTTGTAAGTGCAAAGGTCGGCGAAGAAGTTTTCGCAGTCTTTTACCGTTTTAAGTTTCAATATCGTTTCGTAAAGGTCGTTTAATTCCGTTTTCATATTGTCCGACATATCATATTCCTTCCTTATCGTTATTGCTTATAAGAAAACTTTTCAGTTTTTCCGATTTGGGGTTGTTGAACAACTCGTCCGGCGAACCCTGTTCTTCTATGATACCGTTCGCCATAAATATAACTTTGTCCGATACCTTCTGCGCGAATCCCATTTCGTGGGTAACTATAATCATCGTTCTGCCGTCGTCTTTAAGCGACTTTATAACTCTTAAAACCTCGCCCGTCAGTTCGGGGTCGAGAGCGGAAGTGGGTTCGTCGAAACAAAGGATTTTGGGTTTTAACGCAAGCGCTCTCGCAATAGCCACCCTTTGGCACTGACCGCCCGAAAGTTGGTCGGGGTAGGCGTCCTTTTTGTCGGAAAGTCCGATTTTATCGAGCAAAAGTCCGCCTTCTTTTTCGATTTCGCGTTTTTTGGTTTCCTTTCGTTCTTTTAATATCGAAAAAATTTCACGCCGCGGCTTTTTTTCTTCTTTTAACGTCTTTTTAAGTTCTTTTAATTCGGTTTTGAGTAAAAGGGTCGGGGCAAGGGTAATGTTTTTTAACACCGTGTATTGCGGAAACAGATTAAACGACTGAAAAACCAGCCCGAAATTAAGGCGTTTTTCTCGTAACGCTTTTTCCGATTCTTTGGCTTTGCCGTCCGCGTCGATAAGTTGTTCGCCGTCTAAAACCATTTTCCCGCCGTCGGGCGATTCCAGAAAGTTAAGACATCTTAAAAGCGTGGTTTTGCCCGACCCCGAAGAGCCTATCACCGACAAAACTTCGCCTTTTTCCATCGTAAAAGATATATCTTTTAAAACTTCCGTTTTGTCGAACGATTTTATAAAGTTTTTTATTTCGAGATAACTCATTTTTTACACCTTAAAATAAGAAAGTTTCTTTTCGAGAAAGCGGAATAACAGGGTAAGAATCGCCGTGAATACGAGATAATAAACCGCCGTGTAGAACAGTGGCCATAAAAGACCGCCGTTTTTTATGTATCTTTGCGCGAAGAAAATAAGTTCGTAAAAGGTTATGATTCTTGCAAGCGACGTGTCTTTGACGAGAGTGATTACTTCGTTGCTGACGGGGGGCAGAATTCTTTTTATAACCTGTAACAGAACCACCTTGAAAAAAATCTGTCGTTTGGTCATTCCAAGGATCAACCCCGCTTCCGTCTGGCTTTTGGAAACGCTCTGTATTCCGCCGCGGTAAATCTCGGAAAAATAGCACGCGTAGTTTATTCCGAAAGTGATAAACGTGGATAAATAAGCGTCAAGTCCCGCGCCTTGCCCGAAAATAAGCCCCGGACCGTAATATACCACGATAAGTTGCAGCATAAGCGGAGTGCCGCGTATAATCCATACGAAGGTGGAACAAAGCCATTTTACGGGTTTTATTTTAGACATCGACCCGAACGCGATTATTAACCCCGCGGGCAACGATATAAGCAGGGTAACGAAAAATATTTTCAAAGTTTCGCCGAACCCTGCGAGTAAATCGAGCGATACCGATATAAAAGTTGGATCGAGTAAAAGATTTTGCATAGTTTATTAAAGCCGCGTAAAGCGGAAAGCTATAAAAACTTTCCGCTTTCGGTTGTAAATTTTGTTTTTTATCCTTCGATGAGAGCGCGCGCCATCATATAGTCTACGATTGCTATTTCGCTCTTTCCCGACATAACTTCGAGAAAAGCGTCGGATTGTCCGTCGACCTGAACGAGTCCGGTTTTAAGCGACGGATTCGCGTTGATGAACGCTTCGCCCGCAGAACCCGTTTCCGCGGCTATTCTTACGCCGCCCATTTTGTCTACGGAAGAATATTTTTCGGCGTTGCTTTTAAGAACTACCGCTACCTGTCTGTTTTCCATATAAGCCTTGGTAACGTCGGCAGCGCCCTTTATTTCGTCGGTAATGGTCATACCGTTCCAAATGCAGTCGATTCTGCCCGATGTAAGGTCTAACAGTTTGTTGCCCCATTCGATTTCTAAAAATTCCGCCGTAACGCCGAGTTTTGCGCAAACCATTTTGGCAAGGTCGGCGTCGAAACCTATCCATTCCGAACCGCCGTCTTCTTTATAATCCATAGGTTTATAGTCGGTAATGCCTATAACGAGTTTGCCTTTTTTAGAAACGTTCTTAAAGTCTTCGCTCGCTTCGTTCTTTGCCGCTTCGGGTACGTATTCGTTTACGCCCGCAACGCCGTACTTTTGCGCGAGGGCAGAAAGTTTGTTTTCCGAAATAAGGGATGCGATGGCGTCCTCAACTTTTCTCGTTAAGTCGGAACCTTGTCTGAACGCTATGCCGAACGATTCCGTTTCGCCGCCGACTTCTACTATGGTCAGATCTTTATAAGTGGCGGCGCCGCAGCCCGTAAAAGCAAAACAAGCCGTTAAACACATAATAGCCGCCGCTAAACCCGTAAATATTTTTTTCATTGTAGTTTTCTCCTTTTAATAAGTTTTTTCTGGTTTTTTCCACTTCATTACTTTAATGCAATGAAGTAAGTTACGTTGGCTATTATACTTTATTACGATAAAGTTGTAAAGCGTTTTGACGAGGTTTTTAAAAATTTTTTCGTAAAATTTCAGACAAAATGTTATTTTGGTTAAAATTTCGGGAAAAATAAAGTAAAAAGATATATAAAAGGAGAATAAAATGAAACTTAAAGACAGCAAGACTTATTTAAATCTCGCGAAGGCGTACGCGGGGGAATGTCAGGCGAGAACCCGTTACGAGTTTATCGAATACGGGGCAAGGTATAACGGATACGGCGCGATTGCGGAGATAATCGATAAAATAGTATATAACGAATTCAACCACGCGCGTATGTTTTATACGGCGATTCAAAACGCCGATAAAGAAGAAATAAAGAATATCGAAATATGTTCGGGGTATCCGTTTAAGGAAAAGTGGGATTTAACCGAGAATCTTCGCCTTGCCATGCAGGACGAAGAAGCCGAAGTAAAACTTTATCCCGAATTCGCCGAGACGGCAAAAAAAGAAGGATTCCCCGAAGAAGCGCAGTTGTTTTTAAATATAGCGGAGATAGAAAAAACGCACTTCGAGAAGTTTAAGAGTTTGTATACGCAGATGAGCAAAGGCACCTTGTATAAAAAGAGTAAACCCGTAAAGTGGGTGTGTTCGCACTGCGGATACGAAGTAACCGATAAAGAAGCGCCGAAAAAGTGTCCCGTTTGTCAGGTTGCTCAGGGCGAATTTCTGGTAAAAATCGACGAATAAGACAAGAAAGACAAAAACTCGGGCGAAGAGATTTCCTCGCCCGAGTTTTTTATAATGTTTTTTAATTAAAACCGTGATTATCTTTTAATATCCGTGTTAATCGCCTTGAATTCGGTTACGGAGAAATCGTGCGGCTTATAGTTTTCGATATAATCGAAAGCCTGTTCCGGAGTAGATACGAATTCGTATAAAACTCTCGACTTGTCTCTCATAAAGTTACCTTTAATAAGTTCTTCCAAAAGAGTGTAAAGGGTATCGTAACAGCCGTTTACGTTAAGAATGACTATCGGTTTGTTATGAACGGCGAGTTGTTTTAATGTTAATAGTTCGAAAAGTTCGTCGTAAGTACCTACGCCGCCCGGCGCAATAATAAAAGCGTCGGAAATTTCTTCGAAAAGTTTTTTTCTTTCGTGCATATCTTCGGTGTAAATAAAATCGGTGCAGTAAGGGGAAAGTAATCCGTCCACGTCGAAAAATCTCGGAGCGATTCCGAGAATCTCTTTCGCGTTGGATTTTTTCGCGCCGAGAGCGGTTGCTCCCATAACGCCGGACGCGCCGCCGCCGAATACGAGCGTATGTCCTTTTTCGCCGATAAGTTCGCCTATTTTTTCCGCTACGTCGGTATAGACTTTGTCGATGGTTTTGCTTGAAGCGCCGTAAACGCAGATTTTCATACTTGTTTCTCCTTTTTTAGATTATGCATTTTTTTTGTTAAATATGAGAAGCCGTTAATTATTGCGGAAGAATTTTATTTGCGTTTCAAAAAAAGGGAAAACGCTTTGGCGAATTCCCCTTTTATATAAGTTATTTAATAACTTTCTGACCGCCCATAAACGGTTGCAGAACTTCGGGAATCGTAATCGAGCCGTCCGCGTTCTGATACTGTTCGATGATTGCGGGGAAAACCCTGCTTGTTGCAAGACCCGAACCGTTCAAGGTGTGAACGTACTGCGGTTTGCCCGTTTTGGAATCACGGAATTTGGTGTTGTTTCTTCTCGCCTGATAGTCGTTTGCGTTGGAAACGGAAGAAACTTCTTTATAAATTCCCATAGAAGGAATCCATACTTCTATATCGTACGTTCTCGCCATCGAAGCCGAGCAGTCGCCTGCGGCGAGTTTGCTTAAACGGAAGTGAAGCCCTAACTTTTCCATTAACGAACACGCCTTGTTTACCAACTCTTCGAAGGCTTCCATGCTGTGTTCGGGGTGAGCGTACTGTACCATTTCTACTTTGTTGAACTGGTGACCCCTTATCATGCCGCGTTCTTCCGCGCGGTAAGAACCCGCTTCTTTACGATAACAGGGGGTGTAGGCGAAAAATTTCATCGGAAGTTTTTCTTCGGGGATAATTTCGCCCGCGTACATATTTACGAGAGCCGTTTCGGCAGTGGGAAGCATAAAACGGTTTTTGGTTCTGTCTTCGTCGCAGTCGAGCCAGTAAACTTCGTCGGAGAATTTGGGGAACTGACCGGCGCCGAATCCGCAATTATAACCCAACTGGTGCGGGGGAAGAATAAATTCGTACCCGTCTTTTAAGTGTTCGGAAATAAAGAAGTTCAAAAGCGCCCATTCGAGCCTTGCGCCTTCTCCGCGATAGAGCCAGAATCCGCCGCCGGAAAGTTTGGTTCCGCGCTGATAATCTATGATGCCGAGTTTGGTGCATAAATCTACGTGATTCTGCATCGGGAAAGAAAATTCGGGTTTTTCGCCAAATACTTTAACGACTTTGTTGTTTTCTTTTTCGCCGGGAAGTAAATCTTCGTCGGGGATATTAGGCATAACGGCAAGCATATCGAACACTTTTTTATCGAGTTCGTTTGCTTTTTTGTCGTATTCGGCGATTTTATCGCCCAACTCTCTCATTTCTGCAAAAATACCTTCTACGGGTTTGCCTTCTTTTTTGAGTTTGGGGATTTCCGCGGAAACCTTGTTTCTTTCGGCTTTAAGAGCTTCCACTTCGCCGATGGCTTTTCTTCTTTCCGCGTCTAATGCGAGTACCGCGTCGAAATCGGCTTTGTAACCTTTTCTCGCAAGAAGTTCGGTTACCTTTTCCTTATTTTCCTGAATTCTTTTTAAATCTAACATTATTTTTCTCCAGAATTCGTTTTTTGACGAATAGTTTTTTATCGTTACGGTTTGTAGAGTTTAACCGCAACTTTTTATTTTTTTCTCGTTTTGCGTATTTTAATTATTAAAATTCAAGCAAAAATGTTTGCTTGCAAAAGCATTTTTGCACCGAATTTCAAGATAGCGTGCGAATTTTTAATCTAAAAATTCGCGTGGGGCGGATAGTCCTGAAGTGTTCGCAGAACACTTTAACGCTTGTATTATATCTACGCCCCCACCGCAAAAATTGCGGTCGCGTCTGTCGCCGCTTGGCGGCTTACCTGTGGTAATCCGCGGGGCTCGATGAAATAATAAGTAAAAATACCTGCAAATGCTTCGCGCTTGCGTATTTTTATATATTATATCTACGCCCCCACCGCAAAAATTGCGGTCGCGTCTGTCGCCGCTTGGCGGCTTACCTGTGGTAATCCGCGGGGCTCGATGAAATAATAAGTAAAAATACCTGCAAATGCTTCGCGCTTGCGTATTTTTACTTATATTATATTTCAAAACGAAACAAAATTAAAATTTTGTCAGGCAACTGTCGTTGCCTTGCGCTTTGCCAAGGGCAAACCGCCGTTTCTTATGAAATAATAAGTAAAAATACCTGCAAATGCTCCGCGCTTGCGTATTTTTACTTATTATTATACTTCATTTTTATAAAAAATCAATTTATTTTGATATAATTAGCAATGTTTTTAACGTTTTGAAAAAAAATATCTTCTTTTTGTTATTATTTATCTTTTTGCTTGCAAAAAGTTTCGTAAAAGTGTAAAATATTCATAAAGAAAAACGTTTTCGCTGACACGCGAAACGTTCAACCGAAACGCAGTGGGGTAAACATGAAAGAAAGACTTAAAAGAATAAAAGAATTCGTCGATAAAACGGGTAAAGTTTCTTTTAAAGAACTCGAAAAAGAGTTTTCCGACGTGTCGAGCATGACTTTAAGAAGAGATTTATACAAACTCGAAGAAAACAACGCGGTTATAAGAATATCGGGCGGCGTTATTTCGGTAGATTCCGTATTGAAAGCCAAAGAAGCGGATTTTGCCGAAAGAATTATCTATAACACCGAAGAAAAGTTGGAAATCGCGGAAAAAGCGGTTGCGCTCGTAGAGCCTAAAAGTTGCGTGTTTATCGACGGCGGCTCTACCACTACTTATTTTGCGAGAGCTCTTCCCGACGACAACTATTACGTTTTAACCAACGCGCTTACCATTGCCGAAACGGTTTTAAGAAAGAATAAACCCACCGTTGCGCTTTTGGGTGGCGACGTTAAAAAGGACAACTTCATCACCGTAGGCAAAACGTGTTCGGATTTTATCGCGCAGATAAACATTCAGACCGCCGTAATGACTTCCACGGGGTTCGTTCGCGAAAGCGGAAGTTTCACTTGCGGAAGCCAGTCGGAAGCTGAAGTCAAACGTCAGGTAATTAAAAAAGCCACTAACGTGATCATGCTTTTGGACAGTTCCAAAGTAAACAAAAACATGCCTTACACATTCGCCACCTTGGATAACATAGACTGTATGGTGGTGGATAAAAAATTCCCCGCGGAACTCAGAAAAGAAATAGAAAACAAAAACATTAAAGTATTTTGATGTTCCGTTTTTAAAGATGGATCCCCCCGACCGACTCGGGAGAGTTAATAAAGGCGTAGGAGAATTATGTTCAAGGCTTTACGAGCGGATATAGCGGCGGCGAAGAAAAACGACCCCGCCGCACGAAACAAATTCGAAATCTGGCTGACGTATTCGGGCGTTCACGCTCTTTCGTGGCACAGATGGGCGAATTTTTTGTATCGTATACACCTTAAAATGCTTGCGAGAATAACCAGTCAGTTTGCAAAAAGACTCACAGGGATAGAAATACACCCTGCGGCGAAAATTGCGGGCGGCGTGTTTATAGACCACGGGGCGGGTGTAGTCATCGGCGAAACCTCCGAAATAGAAGAAGGCGTGGTAATATATCAGGGCGTAACTTTAGGCGGTACGGGTAAGGAAAAAGGAAAAAGACACCCTACCATAAAGAAAAACGCGGTAATTTCCGCCGGCGCAAAAGTCTTAGGGGGTTTTACCGTCGGCGAAGGCGCTAAAATCGGCGCGGGCGCGGTCGTGCTTAAAGAAGTTCCGCCGTTTGCCACGGTAGTCGGCGTTCCCGGGAGAGTGGTTAAAATCAACGGAGAGAAGGTTAGCGATCTCGAACAGGAAAAGGGCGACCCGTTATCCGAAGAAATCTGTAAACTTCGCGAAAAGGTGTTCGAACTGGAGAAAGAAATCAACAATCTTAAAAAGGACGAAAAAAAATGAAAATATACAACACCCTTACGGGCAGAAAACAAGAATTCGTTCCGTTAAACGGCAACGACGTAAAAATGTATGCTTGCGGCATAACCGTTTCGGGAGAAGCGCATATCGGGCATGCGTATCAGGCTCTTATTTACGATATTATAAGGAAATATTTGCAGAAAAAGGGTTATAACGTCACTTACGCGAGAAATTATACCGACGTAGACGATAAAATCATCGCAAAGAGCAACGAAACGGGAATTCCCGCGGATAAATACGCGCTTATGATGATAAAGAAAATCGACGAGCAGATGGAAAGATTGCAGGTCGGCGAACCGGATATATGGCTTAAAGCGACGGAATGTATAGGCGATATAGAAAATTTTATAAAGGGTCTTATCGATAAAGGACACGCTTACGTCACCGAAAAAGGGGACGTGTATTTTTCGGTGGAAAGTTTCCCTTCTTACGGCAAACTTTCGCATAGAAATTTAGAAGACGCCAAAAACGGCGTGAGAATAGAAAACGACGAACAAAAAAGAAATCCGCTCGACTTCGCGCTGTGGAAATCGGCAAAGGACGGCGAACCTTACTGGGAATCCCCGTGGGGTAAAGGAAGACCCGGCTGGCATATAGAGTGTTCCACGATGAATATGAAAGCGTTTGGCGAAAGAATAGATATTCACGGCGGCGGCAGAGATCTGATATTCCCGCACCACGAAAACGAAATCGCGCAGACGGAAGCCTATACGGGCAAGCCTTTCGCCAACTTCTGGATTCATAACGGACTTATAAAAGTAAACGGGCAGAAAATGAGTAAATCGCTCGGCAACAGTTTGCTTCTTAAAGATTTGCTCGATAAATATTCCCCCGAAACGATAAAATTCGCATTGCTCGAAACCAACTACCGCGGAGATATCAACGTTACCGACGAACTTTTTCCCGAAGCGGAAAAGCACCTTGCGGAATTTTATAAAATCATACTTTCCGCAGAAGAAAAAGGTATCGGAATCAAGGGCGAGAATAAAGAAATCGACGATAAATTCAACGCCGCTATGGACGACGACTTCAATACCGCTTTGGCGTTGAGCGACCTTTACGGGTTTTTCAGAACGGTGAAAGCGGAAATCGCCGCGGGCGATGCAAAAGCCGGCGCGGATATAAACCAAATAAAACAAACTTACTCGCTGCTCGGGCTGTTTAAGTCGGACGCAAAAACTTTCGTGGATAAATACGGCGTTAAAGAAAACGATGTTCCCGAAAAAATAAAAGAAAAAGCGGAAAAAATGCAACAGGCAAGATTAAGAAAAGATTACGCCGAAGCCGACGCTCTCCGCGCCGAAATAACTTCTTCGGGATATACCGTTCAGATAAACAAAGACGGCGTGAAAATATTAAAAGCGTAAATAAAATCAAGGACTATATACTAATGTTTACTTCCAAGCAGTTAAGAGAAAAATGGCTCAATTTTTATATCGAACGCGGACACGTTAATATAGGCGCGGTTTCGCTCATAGGCGACGGAACGACGGGCGTCATGTTCAACGTTGCGGGCATGCAACCGCTTATGCCTTACCTTCTGGGAAAGAAACACCCCAGCGGCAAAACAAGGCTTTGCAACGTGCAGGGTTGCGTTCGTACGGTAGATATCGACTCGGTAGGCGACGCCACACACTTTACTTTTTTCGAAATGATGGGTAACTGGTCGCTCGGAGATTACTTTAAAAAAGAAAAAACAAAATGGACGTTCGAATTTTTGACCGAAGTTTTAGGTTTCGATAAAGAAAAAATCTGTTCCACCGTGTTCGAAGGCAACGACGCCGTTAAAAAAGACACCGAAACGGCGGAACTCTTAAAGTCGCTCGGCATAAAAGAAGAAAACATTTTCTTCCTTCCTAAAAAAGATAACTGGTGGGAACTCGAAGGAACCGTAAACACTCCTTGCGGACCGGACAACGAGTGGTTTTATCCGAGAGAAGACGGCAAAGATTCGTCCGACTTTTTAACGGGCAACCGCTACGTCGAAATAGGCAACGACGTTTATATGCAGTATAAAAAGAAAGAAGGCGGAAAGTACGAAGAGTTGGAACATAAAAACGTCGATACGGGATTCGGACTCGATAGACTTCTTGTGTTCCTTAACGGTCTTGACGACGGATATAAAACCGACCTTTTCGACGACGCGATAAAATATCTCGAAAAGGTTTCGGGGCTTTCTTACGATAACGACGAAAAGGCAAGAAAAGCAATGAGAATAATTGCCGATCATACCCGTACGGCAACCATGCTTATCGGCGACGCCAACGGAATTACTCCGTCGAACACGGGCGCAGGTTACATTTTAAGAAGACTTTTAAGAAGAGCCATAAGGTATTGTAAAAACATAAATATCGACGCGGAAAAAATGTGCGAAGTTTCCAAAATCTTTATCGAAAAGGTTTACGACGAAGCGTATCCGCTTTTGTTACAGAAGGAGTCGTATATTCTCGAAGAAATCACTAAAGAAATCAAAAAATTCGAAGCGACGCTTTCCACCGGAATGAAAGAATTCGATAAATGTATTGTCGGCATTGAAAGAAAAAATCAGTTTATGTCGCAGAAAGACTCTTCTTACGTTCCCGAAACGGTAATATCGGGGAAACAGGCGTTCAGACTGTACGATACTTACGGCTTCCCGCTCGAACTTACGTCTGAACTCGCTGCGGAAAAGGGTATGACGGTAGACACCGAGGGATTTAACGAAGCGTTCAAGGCTCATCAGGAACTTTCCAAAGCGCAGGCGCAGGTGGCGAAAGGCGGTCTTACCGAAAGGAACGAAATTACGGCAAGATATCACACCGCTACGCATATAATGCTCGCGGGGCTTCGTAAAATGTTCGGCGATAAAACGGAACAGAAAGGGTCTAATATCACCGAGGATAGAATGAGATTCGACTTTAACTGCGACCATAAAATGACGGAAGAAGAACTTAAAAAATTGCAGGACTTCGTAAACGACGTCATCGCGAGAAATATACCCGTCGAAAGGGAAGAGATACCGTATAATAAGGCTGTCGAAACGGGGGCGTACGGAGTGTTCCACGCAACGGGCGACGACCAGATAGTCACCGTTTATACCATCGGTGACGTGGACAGGCAGATTTGCGGTGGACCGCACGCAAAAACCACCGGGGAACTCGGGAAATTCGAAATTACCAAAGAAGAAAGTTCTTCATCCGGGGTAAGAAGAATTAAAGCAGTGCTGAAATTTTAGAAATAATCGTAAATAAATAGAAAAGGTAAGCAAAAACAAGTTTTTGCTTACCTTTTTCCGTTTTTTCTTGAAAAATTCCGTTTTATGTGATAAACTTATATCGCCACATAATTTAATCTTTCGAAAAGCATATACTTTTTGGGTAAAAGTGTATCGGTTTCGCATTGTAAAAACTTTTCGAAAGTCTTTATAAATTGTGTGGCAACAAGCGGAACGTCAACACTTTTACGGTGGGTAGTTTCGTAAGATGCTACCCATTTAGATTTTAAATGTTTTTTTAATAAAAAACAACGAAAATTACGCAAAAACGGACAATTCAACAAAAAGTGTAGCGATTCAACATACTGTTTAGCGAAATCGGTAAACAAAATGTTTATCCATTTTATATAATTAAGGAAAAAAAGGAGAATGAGATGATCGGAGAAAAAATAAAAGAGTTGAGAGTAAAAAACAACTTAACGCAAAAAGAACTGGCAAAAAAACTATGCGTTACCGCGCAGGCGGTATCGAGATGGGAAAACGGCGAAGTCGAGCCGAGCGTGTCAACCATACAGGAAATATCTTCTTTGTTTAACGTTTCCGTCGATTCGCTTTTCGGAAAAGAAACGCCGGTAGAAAAAGAAGTCGTAACGCAGGTAGTTACACAGTACGTGGAAAAAGAATCCAGACCCGTGCTTGCGGTATGCGAAATATGCAATAAACCTATATACGACGGTAAAGACATAGTAAGAAATGGGCGGATGAAAAGCGTTCATTGCGCCGAATGCGAGCGAAAAAGACAAGAAAAGTTGTATAAAGAAAATTATGAACACGGCATTTTGCAACGTAAGAGATCGTTTTTGTGGAGCGGCGTTATAACGGGAATAGTTTTAATAATCGCGCTTGCGGTAACCATAGCGAATAACTTAGACGTCGGAATCGTAATCGCGTCCGCCGTCGGGTCGCTGCTGGTTTTTCCGTTTTTGTCCTGCCTGTTTCTGGAAAACAACTTCGTAATGGATATGGTTTGCGGAATATCGAGTTGGGGATTTATTAAGTTACCGGGTTTGATATTTAGTCTGGATTTAGACGGAATAATCTGGTTTATTACGGTTAAGTTGATGTTCTGGATTTTAGGATTTATCTTTTCGGTAGTGTGTTTCTTTTTGGCGATAGGGGTGGGGCTTGTAGTAAGCGTTTTCGTATACCCGTTCGCGTTAAGAAAGAATCTTAAAAATCCGGAATTAAGCAACGATTTTATATAAATATTATAAGTAAAAAGGGAGAAGAAAAATGAAAAAGACTAAAATTATTTTATGTGTGGTTTTAAGCATTATTGCTTGTTTATGCTTTTTTGCTTGTGGCGAAGGCAGTGAAAACGGCGGAAACACGGCGAAGAAGTATTCCGTTTCGTTCATGGGAACGGGTATGGAAACGAAAGAATACGAAGAGGGATATTCGTTGTCCGCGCCTGATGACCCCGTTAAAGACGGTTACATATTTTTAGGGTGGTATTCCGATTCTGCTTTCAACAATAAAACGGAATTCCCTATAACCGTAAACAAGGATATTACGCTTTACGCGAAGTTTCAGGATTATAAAAACGCTTTCGTAGAAGCGAGAAAAAACACTATCGGCGATTCGTCGAGTTACGAATACGATTATACGATTGACGCCGTTGCAACGGTAAAAGGGGTTGCGGCAACGGGTAAAACCGACGGTAACGCCAAGGTAAATAAAAAGTCCGACGTCAATTTTTACGATACGCATACTAATTTGGGACTTCTTTTTTATGATGGTTCACAGTATAATATCAGGAAAAAAACTAATTTAACCGCGCTGTCTTTTAACGAAAACAAAAAACTGAGAAAGATAGAGAAAAACGTGGTTTCGGAAGAGCATAATTCCGTATTTACGGCGTTTGCCAAGGCGTTGTTCCAGTATGAAGATTCCGATTTGAAATCTATTAAGAAAACTTCCGTTGCGGATAAATACGAATTAAAAACCGCAATGAACTTTTCGAAAGCACTTGAAGTGTTAAGTAAGGTGCTGAATAATAAAATCGTTCTTTCTCTTTTGAAAAACGTTCCCGAAAACAACGTGCAAACGGCAATGTTCGTTACTTTTTCAAACGGAGAAGTCAAAACGTACGAATATATCATAACGATAAGCGTGACGGAAATTTCTTTTACGCTGAAATATTCTTTACAATTCAAAAACGTGAATAAATTGACCGAAATCGTTACGGAAACGTTCGGCGGCGTATCGATAACCGATTCGGAAATCGATACCGTAAAAAAGGAATTGACGGGTAAAATAAGAAGTTATAAAAACCAAACTGCTTCGAGTTACGGGTTTACGGTAAAAACCGGCGTCGACTACGGTCTGACGAGTAACGCAATCAACGCAACCGTAAAAGGAAGTGTAAAACGCAGAATCGTGAACGGCGAAGTTTTCTTCCATAATATTATCGAAGTGGATTCCGACCTTAAAAACGACGATTTGTATAAAGAAGCGGGCTTAAAAGATATAAAAACCATCAGAACCAAACTTGCAAACGGCGACGTGTATGATTTCGAGAAGAAAACGTTCGGCACCGACGAGTTCAAAGTGGAAAATTATAATGACAACGACAGAGATTCATATTATCTGCTTGACGCGATAGATAATATCGATACGCCCTTGTTTATTCAAAAAATCACTGAGAAAAACGTAACGACTTATAGCGTGGGTGTTTCGGAACTCGGAACGATGAACTTGCTTAAATGGCTCAACGAAAACTTAAATCTTGATCCTCTTAACAGGGTAGATGCCGAAATTCTTGCGTTCGGAAGTATGAACGAGAACTCGTTGAAAGTAGACGATATGGTATTCGAAGTCGCGTTTGAAAGCGGCAGTTTGAAGTCGATAGAAATTTCGTCCAATGGCAACGTGGAAGTTTCGTATCCGCTATCGAGAGATTTCACGCAAGCGAAACCGGCCGATTACGACTTTTCCGTAAAAATCGACGTAACTAGCGACGGAGAAAAATATACCCCCTACGAAACCACGAACGCCGCGAAAAAAGATAATTAAAAGTTAAAAAGTTATTGTTATAGTAAAATTTTGAGTTACCCGCCCGAAAGATAATTCTTTCGGGCGGATGTAATATATAAAAACAGTAAACATAAGGAATAAAATGCAAAAAGCCGAATAATTTAATTTTTTATTTATTATGATTTGACAAAATAAAATTATTGTTATAAAATAATAAGGCTTGTAAAGGAAACCGCATAAAATCGGCGACTGATCGTGACGAACTTGCGGCGAAAAAAAACTAAATAATCAATATGCACCATTAGCGTTGGCTGGATAGAGCGTCGGTCTACGGAACCGAAGGCGAAAACAACTAAATAATAGATATGCACCATTAGCTCAACTGGATAGAGCGTCGGTCTACGGAACCGAAGGCTGGGGATTCGAACTCCTCATGGTGCACCAAACAAAAAGGCAAGTTTTTACTTGCCTTTTTGTTTGAGTATAATGACAAAGAAAGAATGAGGAGTGAGAATGAGAGCGGCGGCGACGCCGAAAAAAGTTGCCTGTGGCAAATTTTTA
>JAEDMA010000096.1 GCA_016295005.1 Christensenellaceae bacterium | reverse complement strand
ATAACTTCGATTTGTCCGTCGGCGTAAAGTTTTCCACTTACGCGGTGCCGATGATTATGGGCGAAGTCAAAAGGTTTTTAAAGGGCGGGAATTCTTTAAGGGTTGCAAGGTCTATAAGAGATACCGCTTATCAACTCCTTAAAGTGCGCGGAGAAATGGAAAGAAACGGCGAAGAAGACGTTTCCGTCGAAAAGGTGGCTCGTAAAGTGGGACTTGCCTTATCCGAAGCCGCTTACGCTCTCGACGCCATATCCGATACCGTTTCTCTGTACGAACCCGTTTTCAATAAAATCGGCGACGAACTGCTGCTCGTCGATCAGATAGGCGACGAAAGGAACACCGACGAGTTATGGACGGAAAACGTCGCGCTGACTTCGGCGATGAGTTCGCTAAAAGACCGCGAAAGAAAAATTTTATATTTAAGGTACTACGAAGGCAAAACGCAGACGGAAATATCCGAAGAAGTGGGTATAAGTCAGGCGCAGGTTTCGAGATTAGAAAAAAACGCGCTTAAAGAAATCAAATCGGGCATTACCGTTTGATAAAGAGAAAATGCTTGTTCCGATAAACGCAAATCATAAAAAAAAGTAAAGGGAATTTGGTATCCTTTTAATTTTTCGGCAATAAGTAATTTCTCTCACGGGGAAAAGAAACGGCGGCTGCTTTTAGCAACCGCCGTCAGGTTTTTAAATTTTAAGAAATTATAAGCATTCTTCCGCTTTGCCCGCGCAACCTAAAACGTCTTTAAGTTTATGACGGACGAGTTCTTTGATGTTCGCTCTCGCGGGTTTAAGATATTCTCTCGGGTCGAACTTTTCGGGATGGTCGTTAAAGAATTTTCTGATGGTTCCGGTCATTGCAAGTCTTAAATCGGAGTCGATATTTATCTTGCAGACGGAAAGTTTGGACGCTTCGCGAAGTTGTTCTTCGGGAACGCCTACCGCGTCGGGCATTTTGCCGCCGTTTTCGTTTACCATCTTAACGTATTCCTGCGGTACGGAAGAAGAACCGTGCAATACTATCGGGAATCCCGGGAGTTTTTTGGATACTTCTTCTAATATATCGAAACGAAGGGGCGGAGGTACTAACACGCCGTCTTTATTTCTCGTGCATTGTTCGGGTTTGAATTTGTACGCGCCGTGGCTGGTTCCGATTGCGATTGCAAGCGAATCTACGCCCGTTCTCGTTACGAAGTCGATAACTTCTTCCGGTCTCGTGTAAGATTCCGCGCCGTGTTCTACTTGTACGTCGTCTTCGATACCCGCTAAGGTTCCGAGTTCGCCTTCTACCGTTACGTAGGGTACGTGGTTATGCGCGTATTCTACTACTTTCTTCGTTACTGCCACGTTCTCTTCGTAAGGAAGGGAAGATCCGTCTATCATAACCGACGTAAAGCCGCCGTCGATACACGCTTTGCACGTTTCGAAGTCGGGACCGTGGTCCAAGTGAAGTACGATAGGAATATCGGGGCATTCTTTTACCGCCGCTTCTACGAGTTTTACGAGATACGTATGGTTTGCGTACGCTCTCGCGCCCTTACTTACCTGTAATATTACGGGCGCTTTTTCTTCTTTGCAGGCTTCGGTGATACCTTGTACGATTTCCATGTTATTGACGTTAAACGCGCCGATAGCATAGCCGTTCTTGTAAGCCTGTTCGAACATCTTTTTAGAGTTTACTAATGGCATTATTTATTCCTCCGTTATAATTTTTATTTCTTCGGCGGTCGGCGTAAGGGGTTGGATTATATTTTTAAAGCCGCGCCTTTTCCGACCGTTTTCATTATAACCGCTTTTTCCCGTTTTAGCAATTATTTTTTTTATTTTATCCGAAAATACTTTATAAAATCTTCTTTTAGTTGTATAATCATATAAAATACTAAAATACGGTGGTTATTATGGTTGACGAAAGAATTAAAAAACTCGCTAAAAATCTCGTTCGCTATTCGTGCGATTTACAAAAAGGCGAAAAAATCCTTATAGAAGCAAAGGGTGTAGATTATCCCCTTATCAACGAAATAATTAAAGAAGTCTACGCGGTCGGCGGTCTTCCTTTCGTGGAAATTTACGACAACAGAGTTACAAGGCAACTCCTTCTCGGCGAAACGGAAGAACTTGCCGCGCTCCGCGCAAAGTTCGACGGCGCGAGAATGGCGGAAATGGACGCTTACATAGGTATACGCGGCGGTAACAACGGCAACGAACTTTCGGACGTTCCCGAAGATAAACTTAAAATTGAAAGTTCCGTTTATTCGCACCCCGTTCACAGCGAACTCCGCGTCAAAAAAACCAAATGGGTTATTCTGCGCTATCCCAACGAAGGTATGGCGCAACAAGCGGGCATGAGTTCCGACGCGTTCGAAAACTTCTTCTTTAACGTATGCAATCTCGATTATTCTAAAATGAATAAGGCTATGGATTCGTTAAAAGCCCGCATGGATAAAGCCGACAGGGTGAGAGTTACCGGCAAAGATACCGATATTTCCTTCTCCATTAAAGGGCTCGGCAGTAAAAAGTGCGCGGGCGGTCATAATATCCCCGACGGGGAAGTATATTCCGCGCCCGTTAAAAATTCCGTTAACGGCGTTATCTCTTACAACGCGCCGTCCGTTCAGAACGGGTTTAAGTTCGAAAACGTCCGCCTTACATTTAAGGACGGCAAAATTATCGAAGCGACCGCCAACGATTCGGCGAAAGCCAACGCTATTTTCGACACCGACGAGGGTTCGAGATACGTAGGCGAATTCGCTATCGGCGTTAACCCCTTTATAGTTAATCCTATGGGGGATATACTGTTCGACGAAAAAATTTCCGGTTCTATTCACTTTACGCCCGGGTGCTGCTACGAAGTATGTAACAACGGCAACGTTTCCGCCGTTCATTGGGATTTGGTGCTTATTCAGACCCCCGAATACGGCGGCGGCGAAATCTGGTTCGACGACGAATTGATAAGAAAAGACGGTAGATTCGTTACCGAAGATTTACTTTGCTTAAACCCCGAAAATCTTAAATAAGGGCTTTTCGGTTTCGGCAAATTAAAAATAGTTGTTTTATAAAGGGAAAGTATGAAAAAGTTTATCATTTGTTTATTATCGGTTACGCTTTGTTTTTCGTCCGTACTTTTATTCGGTTGCGGAAACGACGGCGAAAAGGAATCCGTAACGAAAGGTCTGTGGGAAGACGCTTTTATTACCGCCGCTATAAACTCCGATTATTCTTTTAACGGGGAAGTGCTTTCTGCCGAAGAAAAAACGAAACTTACGGTGAAAGGTAATAGCGTTCAGTACGGCTTTTATATCGAAGAAGCAAAAAGCGAGGAACAAAACGTCGATTTTATCGGCGCGGTTCCCGTTAAAGTAAGACCTTACGGGTGCTATCCTTCGCTTTTGCGTATTTTCGGGCTGAATCCGTCGTTTGCTTATGAGGGCGAATACAAAGGGTTTTATTTGTTTTTGACGGGCGAAAACGAGTTTGTTAAGATTTATAATTTCGGCGAAGAACGCGTTTTTGACTCTCCCGATTACGACCCGCTCGAAAACGTTTATTTCGACTGGTTTAATCTTGCGGCGCTTTCCACTCTTTACGATTCGGCGGTAAAACTTTCCGACAGCGAGTACGTTATAAAAAACGTGGAATTAAACTCCGAATGGTATCCCATGGTTATAGAGAAAATTACGGTAAAATTCTCCGGCGGAAAGTTAGAAAATCTGCGTTTCGAAAACGGCAGATTTCTGGTTGACGGTTGTTTTTATTGTTCGTTGAATTTCGAAATAAAAGATTTCGGAAAAACGAAGTTTACTCTTCCCGAAAACGTGAATTATACCGTTAAAGCGAGCGACGGAGAAAAGGTTATAAAAACAAAAGTTACGCTTTATAAAGCGGTCAACGCCGATAACTGCGCGGTTACTTTCACGCCGTCCGAGTCGTTCGGCGGGGAAACCAGAACGTATAAATTTAACGGCGGTTTTTCGAGCGGCGTTATAAGCGGCGAAAACGGAACGACGGTATCTTATCACTCGGGGCTTAACATCGGCAACGGGCGATACACCATGGCGAGTTACTCTAAAACGGGCGACGGCGATTGGGAACAATACCCGTTCTTTCCGTCCGACGCGGTTAGCGGCAACGGTTTCGAAATGACCGAATACGGCAATAAATGGAATTTATCTCTCCTTTCGAAAACCATCGGCGCGAGAGCTTTACCGCATTTTGCCGATTCGTTTACCTTTAACGAACAAACGGGCGTTTATAAGGCGGAAAATATCTCTTCTTATTCGTATTATAAGAAAATTATAGAAGATTATCGTTACGAAATCGAAAAGAAAGAAATCGTTCTTGACTCGGTAGAGGTTTTTATCGAAAACGGTTCGGTTGAAAAGACGGTTATTGCCACCGGATACGGTACTTTTACCGTTACGGATTACGACGAAACGACTATCGAAGTTCCCGAAGAACTTAAACTCGATTTCGCGCTTTACGGCATTATGATGTATATGAACGTGGATTTGGCGAATTTCTCTGCGGAAAAAACGGTGGACGGCGTTGAATCGACCGTTAAATTCGACGGCAGGTTAGTTTATCAGTCGACTGTCGTTAACGGCAAAACCGAAGAAAAATACGTAATTTCGTTTATGTCGGCGATGATAAACAGAACTTTCGTTAAAGGCGACGACGGAGAGTGGACCGAAAAAACGGAACAGTGGTTTCCGATTGTTTCCGATTTCGCAGAAGGTTTCGGAGACGTGTTCGGTTGCGACTGGACGAAAAACGAAACCACCGGTAAATACGAGTGCGAAACGAATGTTTACAAGGCGGAAGTTATGTTAAACGAAAACGGCGGTATCGACGAAATGATTCTTAACAGGTTAGACGGTAACGGAACTTACCGCTTCTACGATTTCTCTGCTACGGCGGTGAGTTTCCCGAAAGAGTTGCTTGAATATATAGCGGAATAATCGCAGAATTTACCACGGCGAAAGCGGTTGTCGCGGTATAATTTAACGGCGGAGCGGCAAAAATTTACGGATAAAAATTTAATTATTGCGA
>JAEDMA010000095.1 GCA_016295005.1 Christensenellaceae bacterium | reverse complement strand
ACGGGCTTGATAGTTTTAGCGGCATACCGTCGTCGGTAGGCGGCGCGGTTACGATGAACGCCGGCGCTTTCGGTAAAAGGATAGGCGATTTTATCTTGTCCGTCGAAACGCTTGCGGACGGAAAGATAAATAAATACGATAAAGAAGATTGCCGCTTCGGATACAGAAAAAGCAGGTTTATCACGGGGAAAGAAACCGTGTACGCAGTCACTTTCGAGCTTTCCGATAAAAAGAGCGAATCGAAAACTGAAATCTTAAAAAAGAGAGCGGAAAAGCAACCGAAAGGCAGAACGTGCGGTTCGGTTTTCAAAAATCCCGACGGCGATTTTGCCGGCAGGCTTATAGAAGAAGCGGGTCTTAAAGGCGAAAAATTCGGCGGAGCGCAAATATCTGTAAAGCACGCGAATTTTATAATAAACGACGGCTCGGCAACGGCGCGCGACGTCGTTTATCTTATAAAACTTGCAAAAAAGAGAGTAAAAGAACTGTTCGGGGTAGACTTGAAAGAAGAAGTCAGATATTTAGGAGAATTTTAATGATACTTACTTCCGATTATCATACGCATACCGTTTTCAGCCACGGTAAAGGCACGATAGAAGAAAACGTAAACGCGGCGATAGAAAAAGGACTAAAAGAGATTGCTATATCCGACCACGGTTTTTCTCATCCGTTTTTCGGAATATCAAAAAGAAAAGTCCCGAAAATGAGAAAGGAAATCGACAGATTAAACGGTGTATCGGACGGTAAAATAAAGGTATTGCTCGGTATAGAATCGAACATAACCGGAACGGACGGTTCGACCGATTTAAAAGAAAAGTATTACGACGATTTCGACGTGTTTATGGCAGGGCTTCATAAATTGATAATGTATAAATTCGGTTCTTTTTTTTCGCTCGGAATTCCCGATCTTGCCGCGGCAACGCTGCATAAAAAGGACGTTTCCGAGTCTTTAAAAAGAAGAAATACAAAAACTTTTATAAACGTTATAAAAAACAATCCCGTAGACGTCATAACGCACTTAAACTTCGGGTGTTACGCCGACGTAAAGGAAGTCGCGAAAGCGGCGGCAGACTACGGAACTTATCTCGAACTTAACGCCAAAAAGGTTCATATGAGCGACGAAGAAGTGTACGAAGCGCTGAAAACCGACGTAAAATTCGTAATCGGGTCGGACGCTCATACCCCCGACAGGGTGGGCGAAATATCTCTCGTGGAAAAGATGATAAAACGGCTGGATTTTCCCACCGACAGAATTATGAACGTGGACGGCAGACTGCCCGAGTTCAGATTTAAGAAATTTAAGGACAAGTTATGAGTTTTACCGAAAGCGTAAAAAACGAAATACTCAATAAACCGATAAAAGAAAACTGTTGTAAACGGGCGTTTCTTGCAGGTCTTATAAGGGGATCGGGCGTGCTGTTTTCGGAAAACGACAGTATAGGGGTGGAATTTCGCGTCCGCGACGAAGAAACCGCCGAAACCATATCGAGATACTTAAAAAATCTTTACGGCTACGAAGTGCGCGAATTTTCCGTGTCGGAGGACAGGCTTAATAAACGTGATAACGTAATAATCGGAGTGTCGGGCGAGGGCGCTGAGAACGTGCTTGAAGGTCTAGGCGTCCTTAAAAAGTCAGATAACGGCGGAATAGAAATAAATTTCGATATGTACGGCGAAGTAACCGAAAAAGAGTGTTGTCTGCGTTCGTTTATAAAGGGTCTTTTCGTTTCGTCGGGAAGCATCGTCGTACCGGACGAAAAAAATACCAAAGGTTATCACGCGGAAATGGTTTTTTCTCATATAAAATCCGCGGAAGACACCGCGGAAAAACTTTCGCTATCTGGGGTAGTCGTCAAAGTTGCGAAAAGAAAGGGAACGTATATCGTTTATATAAAGAGCGGAGAACAAATAAAAAATTTCGTAGCGTATCTGCAAGCGCCCGTTTCCGTTTTAAAACTTACCGATTTAATGATAAACAGAGAAGTCGCTAACTTTTCAAACAGACAAAAAAATTGTGATTTGGGCAATCTCAATAAACAAGTCGGCGCTTCTGCGAAACATATAAAAGCGATAGAAAAGATAAGAAACACGGCGGGCATAAACAGCCTTAAAAAAGAACTCGAAGAAACCGCCGTCGCCAGGGAAACTTATCCCGACGAAAGTTTAAGCGACCTTGCGGAAAGGCTTGATATAACCAAGAGTTGTCTTAATCACAGACTTCGCAAAATAGAAGAAATAGCGAGTAAATTATAAAAAACAAAGGATAAAGATATGTCTGATTTCGTGCATTTGCATTTACATACGGAGTACAGTTTGCTTGACGGTTTGGCGACTATGGATTTAGCCATAAAAAAGGCTGGGGCGCTCGGAATGCCCGCGCTCGCCATGACCGACCACGGGAATATGTACGGCGCGGTGTCCTTTTACGACGCTTGTTGCGCGTATAATAAACAAGCCAAAAAGGAAGGCAGACAAACGATAAAGCCTATATTCGGCACGGAATTTTACGTTTGCGACGACCTTACGGTAAAAACGAGAACGGCAACCCCCGGCGACGAGCGCGACCGCAGACACCTTATACTTCTCGTTAAAAACGAACAGGGGTATAAAAACATATCTCTTTTAAACGCCATCGCGTTCAGAGACGGATATTATTATAAACCGAGAATAGACTTAAAAACGCTGAAAGAACACAGCGAAGGTTTAGTCTGCCTTTCCGCGTGTATCGCGGGCGATATACCGCAGGCGATATTACACGATAACTACGAAAAAGCCGAAGAACTCGTGCAGTGGTTTAAAGGGGTGTTCGGGGAAGATTTTTATCTCGAAATCCAGAACCACGGTTTAAAGGAAGAATTAAAGGTAAATCAGTATCTAAGGGCGTACTCCAAAAAGTACGGAATAAAACTGGTCGCCACCAACGACGTGCATTACGTCGATAAAAGCGACGCGCTTCCGCACGACGTGCTGCTGTGCGTTCAGACGCAGAGCAATTATAACGATCCAAACAGAATGCGCTTTAATTCGGACGATTATTATCTTAAAAGTTACGACGAAATGAAGAGTCTTTTCCCCGACGACGAAGAAGCCTTAAAGAACACGCTGGAAGTCGCCGAAAAATGCAATTTCGAATTCGTATACGGGCATTATATGTTCCCGAGATATATTCCGGAAACGGGCGAAGACCCGGTAACTTATATAAACAAACTCATTAACGAAGGAATAAAGAAGAAATACGGAGCGGAAACAAAAGAGATAAGAGAAAGAATAGAGAGCGAGATGTCCGTCATCGAAAAGCAAGGCTTTATCGAATACTATCTTATCGTCTGGGATTACATAAACGCGGCGCGTAATATGGGCGTGTCCGTCGGACCCGGCAGGGGAAGCGGCGCGGGGTCGCTCGTTGCGTACCTTATCGGAATCACCGACATCGACCCGTTGAAATACGATCTTTACTTCGAAAGATTTCTTAACTCGGAAAGGGTGTCCGCGCCCGACTTCGACGTAGACTTCGAAGATTGCCGCCGCGAAGAAGTAATAGAATACGTCCGCGAAAAATACGGCGAAAACAGGGTTTGCCGAATAATTACTTTCGGAACGATGGCGGCGAAAAACGCCATAAAAGACGTAGGAAGGGCGTTAGGAGTTCCTTACGCCGAATGCGACAAAATAACGAAATCCATACCCGTAAAGCAAACCAAAATGGGTAAAGACGTCGAAATAAAACGCCCCAACATTCTGCAAAAGGTGTTCGGATTCTATAAACCCAACGCGAAAGAAGAAAAAGAAGGTTTAACGTCGGCGCATTTTGCGGTAGACGAATTAGTAAACCTTTATAATAACGACTCGAACATAAAAAGGGTTGCGGACATCGCAATGCGACTCGAAGACACGCCGCGACAGAGCAGTACGCACGCCTGCGGCGTAATAATAGGGCACGACATTTTAGACAGGCACATGCCCCTTTCGAGAAACGACGAGGATATAACCAGTCAGTATACGGGCGTGGAACTTGAGCATTTAGGATTCCTTAAAATGGACTTTTTAGGGCTAAGAAACCTGTCCGATATCAAGAACTGTATAGAATACGTCAAACAAAACTACGGCGAGGAAGTAGACTTTGCTAAAATCGGATACGACGACCCGAAAGTATACGAACTCATATCGAGCGGCAATACCGACGCCATATTCCAACTCGAATCCGCGGGGTTTAAAAAGTTTCTTAAAGACTTAAAACCGACTTGTTTGGAAGACATAATCGCGGCGGTTTCGCTTTATCGACCGGGACCTATGGATTCGATACCGAGATTTGTAGAAAACAAGCATAACCCCGATAAAGTGTCGTTCGCGCACCCCTTGTTAAAACCTATACTCGAACAAACTTACGGCTGTATCGTGTATCAGGAACAGGTTATGAAAATCGTTCAGTCGCTGGCAGGCTATACGTTAGGTCAGGCCGATATGGTCCGCCGAATGATGGGCAAAAAGAAAGTGGAAGAAATGGCAAAAGAAGAAGTCGTTTTCCTGCACGGCAAACCCGAATCCACCGACGATCACGGCAAGGTTAGTAAAGCGATAGACGGCTGTATAAAAAGGGGCGTACCCGAAGACGTGGCGAAGAAAGTCTGGTCGGAAATGAAAGACTTCGCGAAATACGCGTTCAATAAATCGCACGCCGCGGCGTACAGTATGGTAACCTATCAGACGGCGTACTTAAAAGCCTATTACGAACCTGAATTCATCACGGCGTTTTTGAACAACAGAATAACCAACATAGCCGACGTGAAACAATATACCGCATACGCGAAAACGGAAGGAATCCCCGTAAATCCGCCGGACATCAACGAATCTTACGCGTTGTTCTCGGTAAAAAACAAACAGATAAGATACGGCTTGGGCGCGATAAAAAATATCGGCGTAGGAATCATAGGCGAAATCGTTAAAGAGAGAGAAGAAAACGGGAAGTTTGCTTCTTTCGAAGATTTTATTAACCGTTGTTCGCCCTTCGGCTTAAATAAGCGAATGATAGAAAACCTTATTTACGCGGGCGCGTTCGACAGATTAGGTAGAA
>JAEDMA010000009.1 GCA_016295005.1 Christensenellaceae bacterium | reverse complement strand
AAATACCGTTCCGTCGGCATACAGTCTGCCGTTGTTTTCCGCGCCGTTAGGTATGTTGTACCAGCCGCCAAACTCCTGACCGTATTGGGTGCCGGGAGCGGGTATGTTTAACGTATCGTTCATAGCGACGTATATTACTTCGGATTCTATCGCCGTGGCGGAAACCAAAGCTACTTTATACGCCTGTACGACGATAAGTTCTTTCTCAGTCGCATCTCCGTTCGCTTTTATAGCCCATACCTGAACGTTGTTTTCGGTTGCGGTAAGTTTGATTTCCGCGCTCGTTTCGTTTGCGGAAACGGTAGTTTCAACGCCGTTTACGCTTACAACGTAATTACTTACGCCGAAAACCTGCGTCCAGTATACTCTGTGGTTATTATAGTACGCTTCGGCGATACCCGAAGTTTCTAATACGAAATCGTCGGAAACGAGCGAGCTGTGTTCGCCTAACGCCTGAACGGTTATAGCGTGAGAAGTTATGTCGGCGTTGAAATATTCGTTCTTTAACACGAAAGAATTTCCGTTTGCAGTGTATTCCGTGCCGTCGACAACGACTTTATAAGAAGTCGCCCCTGCAACTTCGCTCCATAAAAGTTTGCTTACGGTCGCTCCGCCTTCGGTTACCGTTTCGACGCGTATATCCACAGGTGTTGCAAGAGAATTTTTCGTGTAGAAATAATCGTTGGTCGCCGTCGCGTTATATCCTTTCGCTACGGGCGTTATGGTATATATTAATTCTCCGGTATAAGGTTTGAAACTGAATTTGTTTTCCGTTACTCTTACCGTCTTTTCTACCGAACCATAAGAAATATAAACGTCGTACGCTTCCGCTCTTTCGACTTTGTCCCAGGTTGCTTCCGCTTTTTCTTCGCTCAAATTAACGTTTGTTACCGTCTTTAATAATCTGTTATATACGAATTCTTCGGAAACGGAACTTACGTATCCTTTTCCGCTCGCGGTTATCGTAAACTTAAATCCGTCTTTCGGAATATCGCAGTTTTCGAAACTGTATACGGTAGAATTGCCGTTTTCATATTTCAGGTGATTATGTTTTTCGCTGCCGCAAATAAAGTCTATTACGTAACTATCCGCATTTTCTACCCCTGCGAAACGAATTGCGTTATCTGCGATTGCAACGAACGAAGAAACTCTCGCAAGACCTTTGGCGATATAGTATGCGCTCGAAGTCACGCCGTCGACCGTTACTTCGACAACGTATTCGCCCGATTCGTTGGAAAAATCGAAATCGTACTTAGGAACTTGTACGTTTTCGCCCTTAACGGTATCGCCGTCCTTCTTTACGTTTACGGAATAAGTTTTGCCTGTTCCCGCCGATTCCCAGGTAATGGTTTTCTCGGTTACGCTTATGGCAAGTTTATCCGATTTATAAACGGCGTAAAGGTTGGTGTTGGAGTTAAACACTCCGCCTTCCGTATACTTAGCCGTAAGTTTATCCGCTTTGTTATAAGCGCTCACCCACCAGCCGAGGAAGTTTTCTCCTTCGCCCGCGGGGAGTTCGTATACGGCTCCGCCGATGGTTTCTCGCGTTTCAACAACCTTATCGCCGTCAACAAAGTTTACTTTGTATTCGGTTTGTTCTTCGCCGACTTCCGCGTATCTCGCGTAAACGGTGGTATTTTCTCTTATAAGGGTGGTTTCGAAAGCAAAGACCTCGGTAAACGCCGAATCTTTATACCAAGCTATAAATCCATAACCCTGTTTAACGGGATCCGCCGGTTTAATTGCGGTTCTGCCGTTTCTTACGGTCTGACTTTCTATCGCCGTACCTCCGTCAACCTCGAAAGTGACGGTATACTCGATTTTACGTACGAAAGTAAACGTACTGTTGCCGTAACTTAATACGAACTCTTCTTTCGAATCGGACAATCTTCCTTCGCCTACCATGCCCTCTGTAAACGATAAGACAAACGCTTTCTTCTCTTCGTTATACGTATACTTGCCGCTTTTAACGTCAGTATTCATAGTCAAAGTGAAAGCCTGATTGCCCAGTTCGAGTATATACTCGTTCGTGGATGTAACGTCGCAATAATAGACGCCGGCTTCGCCGTAATCTTTGGGTTGCTCTTCTTTACAGGACACTGCTCCGAATACGAACATCGCAACCATTACCGCAAAACACAACCTGACGAGTAAATGTCTTCTGGTCTTCATATTGAAATACCTCCTCAAAATTTTTCCTTTATTTATACCGCTTTAGCGATTACAAGCGTTTTACGTTCGATTTTTGTTATACGTAACAGTAAAACAAACAAATATAAATAATAAAGGTTATAATACTTCATTAAATAATATTTTACATATTATATTTTTATTTTTAGAAAATGTCAAACGTTTTATCGCCATCTGCGCATTTTTTTCCGTTTTACCCCAAAAAAATAACTTTTTCTTATTTTTTTAGACTTTATTGTTTATTTTATTCTGGCTTTTTTGATTTATTTTTTGTGTTTCGAAAAATTAATAGCTGTTTTTTTATTTTCGAAAAACCTTAACACCCGTAGATAATCTTTTTATATTTATTTTTTATCCCCTGATACTATTGACTTATAATCGTTATGTAGTATAATAACCGTAATTAGTAGTATATACTATATAAAACATTATTTATATTTAAAGGAGAGTTTTATGTCTGGTTGCAGTGAACTACGCGCAAGAGCGCGCAAACAGTTAGGAGGAAGCATTTTTGCCGAAGCATGGGTTATGACAATGCTTTGTTATCTGTTGTATTCGTTGATTATCGGGGCGGCTTCGGTTACGGTCGTCGGCGTAATACTTCTCGGCGGTCCTTTAACTTACGGTATGTGCAGAATTACGTTAAATAACGCACGCGGAGCCAAAAAAACGGAAATAACCGATTTATTCGACGGATTTTCCAAAGATTTCGTAAACACCTTCTTACTCGAACTGTTGACCTCTCTTTACGTTTTTCTTTGGTCGCTGCTTCTTATAATCCCCGGGATAATCAAGTCTTACGCTTACGCGTTGTCGTTTTACATTCAGAACGATTCGGAAAACAAAGACTGGTCATATTGCCTTCATAAAAGCGAAGAGATGATGAAAGGACATAAAGCTGAACTTTTCGTTCTGGATTTATCCTTTATCGGCTGGTATATAGTCGGTTCGCTCTGTCTCGGTATAGGAATGTTTTTCGTCGTTCCTTATCACTTGCAGGCGAAAACCAACTTCTATCTCGAACTCAAAGAACAGTCCGACGCCGCCGAGAGCAATCATATCGGCGCCGAAGAACCTTTTAATTACTGATTTTTCAAAAACCCGAATATCGGTAGGATTTTTTTATCTGAAAATTTTTAATCCCGCCGCTTCGGTCGGCAGTTTTTTAAAGGATACAATCAAACAACTCCGTAACGGGACCGCCGTTACGGAGTTGTTTTCAGTTAAGAGAAATATCTTTAAGCCTGTTGTATTTTTTTATCGCGACCTCTTTTACAATAGACCTGTCCGTTTGCGAAGAGAAAAATTCGTCGCTTATCTTTTTCGCGAGAAATATCGCTTCCGTGTCGTAATCTAAAAACCCGAGATCTTTCATAAACTTGCCGCTTTGTCTGTTGCCCATAAAGTCGCCGCTTCCGCGAAGTTTATAATCGTACTCGGAAATTTTAAATCCGTCCGAATTATCCTTAATTATTTTAAGTCTTTCGAGAGACGGACCGTCCGTCGCTTTCGTCATTAAAAAACAGTAACTTTTAATATCCGAACGCCCTACTCTTCCCCTTAACTGATGAAGGGCGGAAAGCCCAAACCTTTCGGCGTTATAAATAACCATAACGGACGCGTCGGGAACGTCTACCCCGACTTCTATTACGGTAGTGGAAACCAGAACGGAATACGCTTTGTCTTTAAAATCCTGCATTATTTTATTTTTTTCTACGTCTTTCATTTTGCCGTGCAGAAGTCCCACGCTTACCGTCGGAAGTTTCGTTTTAAGGTCTTCGTAAAGTTCGGTAACGCTCATTATCGAACCTTCTTCGTCGCCTTCGATTTTCGGGCAAACGAAATAAGCTTGTCTGCCGTTTTCCGTTTCGCGTTTTATAAACCCGAGCATGTCGAGATACTTTTCTTTGGGAACGATATTCGTTTGAACGGGCATACGCATTTTAGGCTTATCGGTAATGGAAGTAACGTCTAAATCTCCGTAAAAAATCAGAGAAAGAGTACGCGGAATGGGCGTCGCGCTCATAACGAGAACGTCGGGCGTTACGCCTTTATTCAAGAGAGCGCTGCGTTGCGCCACGCCGAATCTTTGTTGCTCGTCGCACACGCAAAGAGAAAGGTTACAAAATTCCACGTCGTCTTGTAAAAGAGCGTGCGTTCCGACTAAAATGTTCGTTATTCCGAGTTTCGCCGCGCCCTTTACCGCGCGTTTTTCTTTCGCGGAAAGAGAACCGGTGATAAGGTCTACGTTATAATCCGGGAACGCCTTTTTCGCAGCGAGATAGTTTTGCCTTGCGAGAACTTCCGTGGGAGCCAGCATTACCGCCTGATATCCGCTTTTTACAGCGATATAAACGGCGCACATACCGACGGCCGTTTTGCCGCTTCCGACGTCACCCTGCATAAGCCTGTTCATAACGGAGGAGCCTTTCATATCGGCGAATATCTCGTTGACGGCTTTTTTCTGTCCGTCGGTAAATTCAAACGGAAACCTTTCGGAAATAAACCGTAAAAGGTCTTTATCCGAGCAATCGTACTTGTTTATTCTTACCTGATTGCGGTCGCCTTTTATAAACTTAAACGCCGAAATGAGAGAAAAATATTCTTCCACGGCGATTCTGTTTTCGCTTTTTTTAAGTAAATTAAAATCGGTAGGATTATGAACCTGACGGTAGGCTTCGTAAAGTCCCGAAAGTTCGTATTTTTGCTGTAAATCGAAAGGGATTATGCTTTTCGGTTTTTCGATATCGACGGCAAGTTTTATGCTGTCTCGCATAACCTTTTGCGTAAGATTCCCCTTAACCGCATATTGAGGAACTATTCCTTTTAATCTGAACGCTTTTTCGCAAAGTTCGAAAGAGGGATTCACCAGACTTAACTCTCCGTTTCTTTCGTTTACCCTGCCGTAAAAAAGGTATTCTTCGCCGGTTACGAGTTTGTTTAACACGTACGGCTGATTAAACCAGATTACAGTGTAAATATAACCCTCCTGTTCGCAGACGGCTTTGACGAAGCCTCCCCTTCTCATTGCGAACCTGTTCACGGGGATATTCAGAATGCGGCCGGTAGTAAGAACGATATCGTTATGGTAAGCGTTTTTAAGCATTTGTTTGGAACGCAAGTCGAGATAAGCGCGCGGGAAATACCTTATGAGATCGGCGGTGTCCGTCACCCCGATTTTTTTAAGGTCCTCTTCTCTTTTTTCGTTTATTCCCTTAATTTTTGTAACTTCCATAACTAATAAAAACGGGAAAGATTTCTCTCTCCCTTTTTTCCCTCTTTTATTCAAGCGATATATAGTAATAATAAATGGGTTGACCGCCGTAATGAATATCTACGTCGCACGACGGATATTTTTCTTCGATAATCTCTTTAAGCGCTTCGGCGTCGCTTTCGGGAACGTCTTTTCCGTAATAGAGAGTAATCATTTCTTCGTTGCCGCGCATTTTTTCGATAAGTTCCAACGCAACGAGCGACAAATCTTTACCCGTACAAAGAATCTTTTTACTGTCAAGCCCCATAATGGTACCGATTTTAAGGTCGAACCCGTCTACTCTCGTATTCTTAACGGCGTAAGTAACCTGACCTACGGTAACCGAATCGAGCGCGTGAATCATGTTCGCCTTGTTTTCGTCTACGGTCAGATCGGGATTGAACGCGAGCGCCGCGGCAAAACCTTGCGGAACGTTCTTAGTCGGAACTACGTGAATGGTCTTGTTGGTAACGAGCGATTTAGCCTGTTCGGCTGCAAGAATGATGTTTTTATTGTTGGGGAACACAAAAACGTTTTCGGCGTTCACTCGTTGTACCGATTCCGCGATATCGCTTGCGGACGGGTTCATCGACTGACCGCCTTCCACAACGCCGTCTACCATAAGATCTTTAAATATACTCGTAAGGCCGTCGCCGGCGGAAACCGCAACCATCCCCATGGGTTTCTTTTCTTCTTCGTACTTTTTCTTCAAAGCGCGGTTTTCCTCGAGCATGTTCTCGATTTTAAGTCTGTCCAGTTCGCCGAGCATCAGGGCTCTCGTAAGCGCCGCGCCCGGTTGATTCGTATGAACGTGGACTTTTACCATTTCCAGATCGCCTATAACGATAACGCAGTCGCCTATCGTCATCAGGTATTCTTTAAGTCTTTCTATATCGGTAATGGTAGTCTTTTTATTTAAGTTGATAATAAAAAATTCCGTGCAGTAAGCGAACTCTATGTTGCCGAGCGCCATTATATCGGCGTGTTCCATAGCCGTTTCGGCGGAACTCGTGGATTCGGGCATAGCCGTCGTTCCTTCCACCGTTTCGCCCATAATCGCCTTATACATGCCTTCGTAAAGACAGGTAAGCCCTTTTCCGCCCGAGTCAACGACGCCCGCTTTTCTTAAAACGGGAAGAAGGGTCGGAGTAAGTTCGACCGCCTCGTTGGCTTTTTTGACGATTTCCGCAAGGAATACTTCTAAATCTCTTTGTTTGAATCTTATGCTTTGCGCGTGTTCCGCAACCATGCGGGCAACGGTAAGCATAGTGCCTTCTTTAGGTTTACTGACCGCGCCGTAAGCGATTTCCGCCCCCGCGCTTAAACCTTTGGCAAAGAGTTTGGAATCGATTTCGTTCGCGTCTTTAACCGTGTTACAAAATCCCCTTAACACCTGCGACAAAATAACGCCGGAATTTCCCCTTGCTCCGCGAAGAGCCCCTTTGGAAATGCATTCCGCCACGTCGCTTATTTTGTTGGTCTTGCAGTTTAAAACTTCTTTGACGGCAGACTGAATAGTCAGCGTCATATTAGTACCGGTATCTCCGTCGGGAACGGGGAATACGTTAAGAGAGTCGATAGTTGTTCTGTTATTTTCCAATAATCTGGCGGCAGTTAAAATCATAGATTTCAGCATTGCGCCGTTTATCGTTTTTTGCATATATAATTACTCCGAAAAAAAAAGAGAAAAATTTTATTTTTTTACGCCTACCACGTTCACGTCGATAACGTCGACGATCATACCGGTAAATCTTTCCGTTTTATATTTAACGCACTCTTTTAGGGCTTCGATTACCGCTTTGATAGAAACGCCGTATTTAACAACGACGGAAATTTCCACGACCATTCTGTCGCCCGACGCGCGAACGAATACCCCCCTCTCCGTACCGAGGATGAAGGAACGCACGGCGTCGAAAATATTATGCGGAGCAAGACCTATGATACCGTAACAATCGAGAGCGACTTGCGAAACGAATTTCCCTACCGTTCTGTCGGTTATCGTGATTTTGCCGTAAATGTTGTTCGTCTTGACAGCCATAGAATTCTCCTTATAGTCTGTTTACATTTTACAATATAAAAAAAATTTTTGCAACAGTTTAGGCGGTTTTATTATCAATTTTATCTCCGCTTATAAATAATATTATAATTTTTTAGCAAAAGTCGCCTTTTTTTTCTTGCTTTTTATTAAATAATATGTTAGAGTATATCCGTTAAAAACATCGAATCAAAGTTCCATGCAGGAGGATTTTAATATGAGTAGAATTTGCAGCGTTTGCGGTAAAGGCAAACTTTCGGGTAATATGGTCAGCCACTCCAACCGTAAAACCCCCGTTTCTTACGAAGCGAACCTTCAGAAAGTAAGCGTTAAGCATGCCGACGGCAAAGTATCCAAAGAATACGTTTGCGCAAGATGCTTGAAAAGCGGTAAAGTAGAAAGAGCGTAGGTTTTGTAGAAAGTTTTTGAAAGACGCTTCGAGCGAAGCGTCTTTTTTTCGCGCTGTTTTTTGCTTGACTTTCTTTCGTTTTTCCCCGCTAAACACAACCTCTTTCCCTTGTCCTTACGCTCTTTTACGATATAAAAATCTTCGGCGAAAAAAAGGGTTCTTATTTCGTTTTTGTCTGAAGTTATACCGCTGTTTATCTGAATATTTTATGCGTCAAACATTGCTCGGTATTCAAACAAATTACACCCTTTGTCTATCTTTATAAAACGGTTCGTCCGTTTACCCGTAACCGATTGTTTTATATATGACGCGCCCCGTTGAATCTGCAACGGGGCGCTTATTTTTACTCGTTTAATCAAAAAACTTTTCTTTAAGAACACTAAATTCTGAACACCTTTTCGGGAATTCTCTTTTTGTTTTCGTTTTTAAGGGTTTTGCCTTTAAGCGTTCTGCTTTCGATAGAAATGTCTTCGGTGTTTACGTTGAACGCCACTCCGAAATTATCTATTACCGCAAGGTCGTAAGGGTCTTTAACGTAGTTTGCGAAAATTATCTTGTTTTGTTTGCCGAGTTCGCAGATTTTAACGCCCTTTCTGTATCTCGCCATAGGCTCTATATCGGAAGCGAGAACGCGTTTATAAAATCCGCAATCGGTGATAATAACGAATTCGCCTTCTTCGTCTACCTGCGAAACGAATACGAGTTTATCGCCCTTATTAAGGTTTATCCCTTTAACGCCGCCGGCGGTTCTGCCCTGTTCGGGAATTTCGTCTTTATACGCGTTAAGGCACAACCCGTTTTCGGTGACGAAAGCAATCGTAGTGTCCGCCTTATCTTCTTCTACTCCGATAAGTGTATCGCCGTCTTTAAGTTTTATCGCGGGGAAACATGTTTTATTTACCTGATATTCGCTCCAGGCGGTCTTTTTGATTATGCCGTCCGACGTATAGAAAAGCAGGCTTCCTTCGGGCATTGTTTCGCCCACGCCGAAGAACGCCACGGGGTATTCGTTTTTAATTATTCCCTGAGCGACTTCGGTGAATTTAACCCCTTTTTCTCTGAATCTGCACTCTTTTATCGTATCGAGTTTTATCTTCACGCAGTTGCCGAAGTTGGTAAACGCGTAAAGCGTGCAGTCGCTTTTTACGTTTGCGGTAAACTTAAGATAGTCGTTTGCGGCAACCGAATCTTTTACCTTTTTATCGCTTGCCTTGTAGTTCTTTTCGGTCATCTTTTTAACCATACCGCCTTCGGTAAAGCCGATAACCAGATCGTCTATCTGCTTGTAATCGTTTTCGGGCGAGGAAACCTCTAACTCTTCGGCGTTACCCTTTAATATGCTCGTTCTTCTGTCGTCGCCGTACTTTTTCTTAATGGCGAGAAGTTCGGTCTTAACTATTCCCATCTGTTTCGCTTTGCTTGCGATAACTTCGGTAAGATAAGCGATTTTTTCTTTCAACGCGGCAAGTTCTTCTTCTAACTTGGTTACTTCGAGTTTGGTAAGCCTTGCAAGGCGCAAATCGAGTATGGCGTTAGCCTGAACTTCCGACAAATCGAAACGCTTGCGTAATTTCGCTCTCGCGTCCTGCGTGTTGTCGGCGTTTTTGATTATCTTTACTACTTCGTCGATATTCTTTACGGCAATTATAAGACCTTCTAAAATATGCGCTCTTTCTTTGGCTCTTTCAAGGTCGAATTTACTGCGTCTTAAAACGACTTCCCTCTGGTAATTTACGTAGTAACTTATTATTTCCATAAGTCCCAACTGCTTGGGTTTGCCGTCGGCAATGGCAACCATGTTGATACCGTAAGAAACTTCCAGATCGGAATTTTTGTAAAGATACGCTATAACCGCTTTCGCGTCCACGCCTTTTTTTAGTTTGATAATGGCGCGCATACCGTTTCTGTCCGATTCGTCTACAACGTCGGCGATTTTATCCTGTAAAAATTCCTTTTCTTCGCTCATATCCGATATCTTTTTAAGAAGCGTCGCTTTGTTCACCTGATACGGTATTTCGGATATTACGAGATTTTGTTTTTCGCCGTTCGTTTCCACGTTTACGCGGGCGCGGATTTTAATTTTTCCCCTGCCCGTTTTATACGCTTCGGTAAGTTCTTCCCCCGCGATTATATAACCGCCCGTAGGAAAGTCGGGCGCTTTGATATACTTCATCGTTTCGGCAAGCGAAATTTTCGGATTATCGATAAACGCCACGGTAGCGTTTATTACTTCGGAAAGGTTGTGCGTAGGAATGTTCGTCGCAAGACCTACCGCTATACCCGTCGCGCCGTTTACGAGAAGGTTAGGAAATCTTCCCGGCAACGTTTTCGGTTCTTCCAGAGAATCGTCGAAGTTAAGCGCGAAATCTACGGTGTCTTTATCTATATCGGCTAAAAGTTCCAGCGCAAGCGGAGTAAGCCTTGCTTCGGTGTACCTGTAAGCCGCCGCCCCGTCGCCGTCTATCGTACCGAAGTTTCCGTGTCCGTCGATTAAGGGCATTCGCATATTGAATTCCTGCGCCATATGTACCAGCGCGCCGTATACGGAAGAGTCTCCGTGCGGATGATATTTACCCAAACAGTCGCCGACGATTTTAGCGCATTTTTTATGCGGTTTATCGGGGGTAAGACCCATTTCGTTCATTGCGTATAAAATCCTGCGCTGAACGGGTTTTAAGCCGTCTTCCACACGCGGCAGTGCTCTGTCTAAAATAACGTCTTCCGCGTACGCAAGCATAGAAGTTTTAAATACTTCGTCAAGCGAATTGAATATTAAACCTTTTTCGTTTTCCATCGTTTATCCCTTGTCTTTTAACGTTTTACCTTTTTGAATCCGTCTTCGCGGTTGAAGTCGGAATTATCGAAGATATACTGCTTTCTCGCCGAAACTTCGTCGCCCATTAAAATGGTGATAAGTCTGTCCGCTTCGGTTGCGTCTTCTATGGTTACCTGCATAAGATTACGTTTTTCGGGGTCCATTGTTGTTTCCCACAACTGCGCGGGATCCATTTCTCCTAAACCTTTGTATCTCTGTATCTGATACCCTCTGCCGACCTTATCAATCTTATCCTGCAATTCTTTATCGTCGTAAGCGTATTCTTCCACGTTGCCTTTATAAACTTTGTAAAGGGGCGGCATACCGATAAACACGTGTCCTTCGTTTATCAGATCTCTCATATATCTGAAAAAGAACGTCAAAAGAAGTATTCTTATGTGGCTTCCGTCGACGTCGGCGTCGGAAAGAATGATTACCTTATGATATTTAAGGCTTTCCAGGTCGAATTCGGGTCCGATTCCCGTGCCGAGCGCGGAGATAATCGTTCTTATTTCTTCGTTCTGAAGAATCTGGTCGAGTTTTTTCTTTTCTACGTTAAGGGGTTTTCCGCGAAGGGGCAAAATCGCCTGAAACTGCCTTATTCTTGCCTGTTTCGCGCTGCCGCCCGCCGAATCCCCTTCGACTATGAACAACTCGTTCTGTTCGGCTTTTCTGCCCGAACACGCGGCGAGTTTTCCGACAAGATTCTGCGATTCTATGCTTTTTGCCGCCCTTGCGATTTCTTTGGCTTTTTTGGCGGCGAGCCTTACTTTCGCGGCGTTCATTGCTTTTTCGATGATTTTATCGAAAACTTTGCCGAGCTTTTTATCTTTCATTAAAACGGAAAGTTCGGAAATCGTAACGCCTTCTACGGCGGGTCTTGCTTCGGGATTACCGAGTTTGCCCTTGGTCTGCCCTTCGAACTGAACGTTCTGCATTTTTATGGATAAAATAGCCGTAAGACCTTCTTTAAAGTCGTCGCCGGTTAAATTATCGTCTTTGTCTTTCAAGTAATTTTTATCTCTCGCGTAATCGTTCAGCGACTTGGTAAGTCCCGAGCGGAACCCCGTTTCGTGCATACCGCCTTCGGACGTGGGAATATTGTTTACGAAAGAATACACGCTGTCAACGTACGCGTCGGTATGCTGAATGGCGAATTCCACTATAACGCCGTCTTTTTGTTCTTTGGCGTAAAGAGGTTCGTCGTACAAGACGGTTTTGCCCTCGTTTAAGTATTTAACGAAATCCTTTATACCGCCGTCGTATTTATAACGGTGATAGTCGTTGTTCTTTTCGTTATGGAAGTTTATTTCCAACCCCTTGTTTAAAAAAGCGAGTTCTTTTAATCTCTTTAAGATGGTGTCGGGGTTAAACTCTACCGTTTCGAAAACCGTTCTGTCCGGCTTAAACTGAACGAACGTGCCGTGTTTTTGAGTTTTTTGCTTGGTATCGCGTAAAGGAGCGACGGGAATACCCGATTTCATCTTGCCGGTTTTTTCGTCTTTATAACTATGGAACTCCATTTCGAAAACGGTGTTTTTATATACTTTTACTTTAAGCCATTCGGAAAGAGCGTTGGTAACCGACGCGCCTACGCCGTGAAGACCGCCCGAATAATTATAGTTAGAAGCATCGAACTTACCGCCCGCATGGAGTTGAGTAAAGACGACTTCCACGCCGGAAACGCCCGTTTTGGGGTGAATATCCGTAGGGATTCCTCTGCCGTTGTCTTCGACGGAAACGCTGCCGTCTTTATATAATTCGATGTTGATTTTGTCGGCGTATCCGTTGGCGGCTTCGTCGATGGCGTTGTCGACGATTTCCCATAAAATATGGTGCAGACCTTTAACGCTCGTCGTGCCGATATACATACCGGGACGCATTCTTACGGCGTCTAACCCTTCGAGAATTTTAATATCTTCCGCTTTATAGTTTTTAGACATGTTTTTCTCCGCAATTAGTCATTTAGTAGTTTCGTATCCGTTAAATTATACCATATATTGTGGTTTTTATCAAGATTTATTTGAAATTTTACTTATTATTTACCTTTTATTTTTTAATTTTATTTATTTTTACCGAAATAATATTGAAATAAATTTCATTTTGTTGTAAAATGATACGGAAAAAAGATAAGTCGGAGCAAAATTATAATCCGATAACGCAGCGGAGAATGAAAAACATAGTAAGGGAACCGCGTCAGGAACGCGCGATAGAGAAAAAAAACAAAATAATCAAAGCCGGCTACGAACTTTTTTCCGAAGTCGGCTATTACGGAACAAACACCGCGGAAATAGCGAAAAGAGCGGGTGTTTCGACGGGAATTGTTTACGGCTATTTTCAGGATAAAAGAGATATACTTCTTTCGGTCCTTGAAATTTATCTGGAAAAAGTTTCCGCGCCCCTTCTTAAACGGCTCGACGGGATAACCGCTCCGATAAATTATTCGGTTCTTGCTCCGCAAATACTTAGCGACGTCATCAAGACGCATAAAGCCAACCGAAAAATGCACGAAGCGCTTCATTCCCTTTCCGGTTCCGACGAGACGGTAAACGCAAGATTTATTACGCTCGAAGATACGATTACCGCAAAAATCGTGGATAAATTCCGCAATCTCGGCGTAACGACTGAAAATCTCGTGGAAAAAGTACATTTCGCGATGGATATCGTTCAGACCTTTTCTCACGAATACGTATTTGACAAGCACGACTACATAGACTACGCCTCCATGCAGAAAATCGTTACGGAAACGCTCACTTCTCTTTTTGAGAACTGATACTTTATAGGCGGCAAATCTCAATTTAATCGCGGCGCGACGAAAAACGATAACTATTCATACAACGATAAACCAAAACTCTCCGCAAAAGAGGAATGTAGTTTACGCAAATGGACACACAAAAATAAAGTTAGAACTAAAGCAGTCAAATCAATGTAAATGAAAAGCCGAGGGTTATCTCGGCTTTTTTGCGTTAACTTATTTAAGTAATATTATAAGTGGTCAAACTTTTCTTTTTTTCAAAGTGTGAAAATTTTTCTAAAATAGGTATCGACAGAATTATGAAAATATGGTAAAATAAATCTTATGACATCTCAAATAATATGTAATATTTTGATGTTTTTATCGTACATACTGAATATTTTTTGTATGGTAATTGCATTATTGATTTTGCCGAAAGGTTTAAAGAATCTCAACGAACTCTGTGATGGTTTGTCTGAAAAAGAAATTTTTCAGATTCAACAAAAAAAATTTACAGGCAGTTTTTTTAAACTTCTTATTGCAAATTTGCTTTTTCTTGTGGTAGGAATTATTACGTGCTTATCGGATGGCTTGTCTGACATGGAAAACGGATTGTTAATTCCGACTTGGACATTTCTAATAGTTGGATTTGTTTTAGTCGTATTTTTCATAATATATACATACTTTTTGAGGAGAAAATATAAAATCGTGATGACTTGTAGTGTGGACCCAGCATGGAATAGAGGTTATTGCGCTGCTGCTCAAATAGGAATGTGTATGTTAATTGCATTCTTGTTTGCTTTTAATTCGGCACTAACCGCTTACACAATATGGTTGCTGTAATTTTCTTATATTGAGTTCATTTGAATATAAAATATTGCACGCTTTTGAGAGATTTTGGTGCAGAACAATTATATCACAAAAGACACTCAACCGTTTTTTCGGTTGGGTGTCTTTTGTTTTCTGAACCGCCGAAAGCAATTTTGAAGTGAGCAAAAAAGTTAGATACTCTTGGGAAATTTGAAAGAAAAGCGCAAAGAAAAGCAATAAGGCATTCTTTGTTCTTATAATTTTAATATATTTATCGGAGTGAACCTCCTTCTTTTTTGTCCATTTGCGCATACAAGTAAACTCTTTTGCGGAGAGTTTAATTATTGTTCTTTTCTTAAAATGTCGCCGGCGTTAAGTTTTACGTCGGTATAAAGTCGGATTTTCTGCTGAACGATTTTCGCGTCTTCTATGACGTTACCTTTTTCGTCTTCCATTCTGTCCGCAATTATTTTTTTATTGAACGAATCTGTCGGAGAAAGAACTTCTAAAACGTCGCCTTTAACGAATCTGTTGCGCATTTCTATCGTAACGTAACCGTCCTTGTTACCGCTTAACACGGTCGCAATAAATTTGTGAGTTCCCTTACTCTGACTGTCGTTATAATTCACGGTTTTATCGTTTTCGCCGAGAAGATAAGCCGTCGTAAATTCTCTGTGCGCCGTTTTTTCGAGTTCTTCTTTAAACAGCGGATTGTTTTTATACTCTTCGCCTTGTTCGTAATAAGCGTCGAGAGCGCGGCGATACGCGTTTATTACCGTTGCAAGATAATATTCCGACTTCATTCTGCCTTCTATTTTAAGAGAAACCACACCGGCGTTATCGAGTTCGGAAAGGTAATCTATAAGATTTAAATCTTTACTGTTAAGTATGTACGTTCCGCGATCGTCTTCTTCGAGAGTCATATATCCGCATTCGGAATTTTTCTCTCTGATTTCGTACTGCCATCTGCACGCCTGAACGCATTCGCCGCGGTTACTGCTTCTGCCCGTACGGTAATCGGACAAAAGGCACCTTCCGCTGTAAGATATGCACATCGCTCCGTGCGCGAAAGTTTCTATTTCTATATCGGGTACTTTTTCGTGTATTTCCGCAATTTCGTTTAATGACAATTCCCTTGCGAGAATAACTCTTTTAACCCCGTAATTCTTCCAGAATTCAACGGTTTTGTAATTAAGACAGTTGGCTTGGGTCGACAGGTTTATTTTTAAGTTCGGAGCGACTTGTTTTGCGAGAAAAATAAGTCCCGTGTCAGAAACTATGGCGCCGTCTATGTTCGCCTTTTCGAGAAAACGGAAATATCTTTCCGCTTCTTCCATATCGTAGTTACGCGCGAAAATGTTTACCGTAACGTATATCTTTTTACCGAGCGAGTGAGCAAGATTTACCGCTTCGACGATTTCTTCGTCGGTAAAATTCCCGGCAAGGGCGCGAAGGCTCATACTCTTTCCGCCGATATACGCGGCGTCAGCCCCGTAATAAAACGCCGTCTTTAATTTATTCATATCCCCTGCGGGAGAAAGAAGTTCTGTTTTATTCATAATTTTATAGTAACGCTTACTCCGTCTTCGATATCGTAAATTTGCGTTTTAAGCCCTTTATTTGTCTTTATTCCGGCGATAAACTTTTCCATACCGTGCTTGGTCGTCATATAGCGGTGCGGCGTTTTTACGGCGCCCGAAACGTATCCCCTGAAAAGAACGTTGTCGGCAAAAAGAACGCCTCCCTTTTTAAGTATGTTCAGTAAGTGCGGAAGGTACTCGGCGTAATGTCCTTTCGGTCCGTCGAGAAAAATAAAATCGTATTCTCCCGTTAAAAGGGGAATTATCTCCGACGCGTCGCCGAGAAAAATTTTGGCGCGTTTTTCCACGCCGAAAATTTTATAATTTTCCTGCGCTTTTTCTTTGGCGGTTTCGTCGATTTCTATTCCCGTAAGCGAAGCGTTTTCGGAACAAAGAAGCATCGCTATTCCCGATAGCCCGACGTTCACGCCGATTTCCAGAATTTTATGCGGTTTTCTTTTCGTTACCGTTTCTTTTAACAATTCGAAAGATTTATCCCTTAATACGGGGTTTCCTTCCGCTTTTGCTTTTTCTCTTAATTCGTATAAAAGGTCGGACAATTTACACCACCATAATTATAGGCAGAATCATAGGATTTTTCTTCGTCGATTTAAAGAGATGGTTTTTAAGGCTTCTTCTTATAATTCCCGAAAGTTCGTTGTCATCGCTTACCTTTCTTAAATCTATTTGTTTAAGAGCATTTTCAACGTACGTTTTCGATTCCGAAACCGCGGAGTCCGTAAGCACCACTCCTTTACATACTATTTCCAAAGAAGAAAGTTCGCTTGAAAGTTCGTCTATTCCGACGACCACCACGACGAGACCGTCCTCGGATAGATGTATTCTGTCGCGAAGTACGAAACTGTCCGTTCCATCTACGCCGTAACCGTCGATAAACAAAGACCCCGCGGGGAATCTTTCCCCCCTTCTCATCGAATCGGAAGTAAATTCTATCGTGTCGCCGATTTCCGCTATCGCTATGTTCGATTCTTTCATTCCGAGCGATTCGGCAAGCAAAGCGTGCTTTTTAAGGTGACGATATTCGCCGTGTACGGGTATAAAAAATCTGGGTTTGACAAGGGAATGAAGAACGCGGAGTTCCCCTTTACATGCGTGTCCCGAAACGTGTATCGGCTCTAAAGATTCGTAAATAACTTCCGCGCCGAGTTTATACAGGTTGTTTATAACGGTGTAAATCATTCGTTCGTTGCCGGGGATTACGGAAGCCGATATAACGACGGTGTCGTTGTTGCCGATAACCACCTTGTTGAATTCGCCGCTCGCCATACGGGTAAGCGCGCTCATCGGTTCGCCCTGCGTTCCCGTCGATATTATGCAAATTTCGCTGTCTTTATAGTTTTTGATTTTTTCCACGTCCACTATCAGGTCGGACGGAAAATCCAACTCGCCGATTTTAGAAGCCGCTTCCGCTATGTTAAGCATGCTTCTTCCCGAGAATACGACTTTCCTTTTATACTTTAAGGCGAGTTCTAAAATCTGTTGCAGCCTGTGAACGTTGGAAGCGAAAGTCGCCACGATAAGTCTTCTCGAAACGTTATCGCCGAACACGTGATCGAGCGTGTCTTTAACGACTTTTTCGCTTAAAGTGTTTCCTTCGATTTCTATGTTTGTGGATTCGGCAAGCATAAGCAGAACGCCTTTTTTGCCTATCTCGGCTATTCTCGTTAAATCCATCGTTTCGCCGTTGACGGGCGTATAGTCGATTTTGAAATCCCCCGAATGAAAAACCACGCCGACGGGCGTAGTTATGGAAAGAGCGACCGCCCCCGCTATCGAGTGATTGACGTTAATGAATTCTACCGTAAAACAGCCTATTTTTATAACGCTCGACGGCTTTACGCAATTCAATTTAACGTTGTTAAGTCTATGCTCTTTGATTTTATTTTCGATTAAAGTAAGGGTAAGTTTCGTTCCGAATACGGGAGCGTCTATCTCCTTTAACAGATACGGGAGAGAACCTATATGGTCTTCGTGACCGTGGGTTATCACTATGCCCTTTATTTTGTCCTTGTTTTCCGTAAGGTAACTTATATCGGGCATTACGAGATCTATCCCCGGCATATTCGTCCCCGGGAAAGTTATGCCCGCGTCTATTATGATAATATCTTTGTCGTACTCTAAGGCGGTCATGTTTTTGCCGATTTCGCCGACGCCGCCCAAAAATCTTACTTTAAGCGTTTTCTTGTTTTTAAAACTTTTGTTTTCTTTTGACGGTTTCTGCTTTTCGACAACGGTTTTCCGTTCGGCTGCCGCAACGTTTTTAAACTTTACCTTATCGGCTTTTTTATTGTTCCTTTCGGAATTATCGGTTTTTGCGACGGACTTCTTTTTGATTTTCCCCGTCGGATTATTTTTAGACGACGTTCTCTTTCCGTTAAAAAAACTCTTTTTTTTGTTTTCGCCGACCTTTTCGGCGGTTTTGTTATTCTTTATCTTCAATATTGCTCCTGCGCCGCGATACCGTTTCGCAGCGTTTTCTTTTTATTATACACTCTTTTACCCGTTTTGTAAACATAAAAAGAGACCGTTTGGTCATATAAAAAAATAAACGTCCGCCACGATTTTATTTTTTTCTTTCGCCGCGTTTTTGCTTGTGATTTCGTTTAAGCGATAGTATAATACACACAGAGAGTTTATTTTTAAAACTCGGCGCTGCCGCGTCCGCGCGACTTCGTTGCGCCTTGCTTCTTGAAATTCGGCGCAAAGCTATCCTTGCAATCAAATATTTTGTTTGAATTCTAATACACGCCCCACGCGAATTTTTAGTCAAAAACTCTCACGCCGTTTTGAAATTCGGCGCAAAAATGCCCTTACGGACAACGAGCGCGCTATTTTATCGAAACGTGCGAAAAACCCAAAACAAAATTGCCATAAAACAATTTCACAAATAAAAAAAGAGAGAACTTATAATGGAAAACAGATTATTATCGACTACGAAAGACGTCGCCGAATGCGCGATTTTTACCGCGATTATGGTAGTTACTTCTTTTATTTCTATTCCCTTTTACCCCGTTCCGATTTCTTTGCAAACGTTTACGGCGATACTTTGCGGACTTATATCAGGCGCGAAAAAGGGAGCGATCGCCATGACGATTTACGCCGTTTTAGGTCTTATCGGGATTCCTGTTTTTGCCGACCATTCCGCGGCGGGAATAGCGTACGTTTCCAAGCCTTCCTTCGGATACGTCATAGGTTTTATAGCGGCGGCGCTCGTCGGCGGCGTTATATCCTCTAAAAACGCGGAAAGAAAATTCTCTAAATACCTTATCGCGGCGTTCGCGGCGCTCGGCGCCAACTACGTTATCGGAATCGTTTACTTTGCCCTTATATGGGTTTTCGTGTATAACGGTCTCTCCAACCTTATATACGCCCTCGGCGTATATAACCTTTTATATCTGCCGAAAGACGTTTTACTGTCGGTGTTCGCCGCGTTTATAGCGCAAAAAGCAATTCCTTTAATACGGAAAAACTGATTTTTTTTAACCTTGTATCTTCCTCGGTCGGTCATTCCGACCGTTTTTTTATTCAAAAATTCGTTTCGGTTTTTCGCCCGCCCTCAAAACCGCCTTCTGAAAATTCATGTTCCCCTTTACTGTTCTTTACCGCCGTTTTTTGGTAAAAAAAAGAAATCTTTTGTTTTTGTAAAATGCGAACATTTGTTTGACTTTTCGTTTTCGGCGTAGTAGAATGTAGGTATGATAGACGAAAACAGATTAACTATTTTAACAAACGGCGCAAAATACGACGTGTCTTGTTCGTCGTCGGGGTCTGAAAGAAAAAACAAAAGCGGCGGTTTAGGAAACGCTTCTTTCGGCGGAATATGCCACTCTTTCACTCAGGACGGCAGATGTATTTCTCTGCTCAAAATTCTTATGAGCAACGATTGCGTTTACGACTGCGCTTACTGCATAAACAGATGCGGTAACGACGTTGCGCGCGCCACCGCCACGCCCGACGAAATATGCGAACTCGTTATGGAATTTTATAAACGCAATTATATAGAAGGTCTGTTTTTATCTTCCGCAATAGTGAAATCGCCCGATTACACTATGGAGCAGTTATATATCACGGTGAAAAAACTTCGCAAAGAATACGGCTTTAACGGATATATTCACCTTAAAGGCATTCCGCGCGCCGACAAAAATTATCTCGAAGCCGCGGGCGTTCTGGTCGACAGAATGAGTTTTAATATAGAACTTCCGTCGGAAAAAAGCCTTAAACTTCTTGCGCCGCAAAAAAGTAAGAATTCCATAATAGAGCCTATGAAAACGCTTGCTCTCGACAAGTATTACGACAGCCCTTTCAAAAGAAGAAAGGACTTTTTACCTGCGGGGCAAACCACTCAGATGATTATAGGCGCTTCGCCCGAATCGGACGCGCACATACTGAAACTCACCGAGTATATGTATAAAGCCTATAAACTGAAAAGAGTTTATTATTCTTCTTATACCCCGACGAATTTCGATACTTCCCTCTTGCCCTACGTTCAGGTTCCGCTCATCCGCGAGCACAGGCTGTATCAAGCCGACTGGCTGTTAAGATATTACGGTTTTACGGCAGACGAGATTACCGGCGAAGACGGAAACCTGTCTTTCGATTACGACCCGAAATGCGCCTGGGCGTTAAAGCACCCCGAATTTTTCCCCGTGGAAGTAAATACTGCTCCCGCCGAAAAATTGCTGCGGGTTCCGGGAATGGGAGTTAAAAGCGTTTATCGCATTTTACAGGCGAGAAAATACGCGAAACTCTCTTTCGACGACCTTAAACGGTTAAGAGTAACCTTAAAACGCGCCGTATACTTTATCACCTGCGGCGGAAAATTTATGGGTACGGACGATACCGTTAAAATAAAACTCGGGCTTCTCACCGCGGAAAAACACAGTGGCTTTCAACAACTTTCCATGTTCGGGGGCGACGCGGCGATATCGGCTCTTAACGGTGAATTATGAAGATAATTATAGCGGAAAAAAATTTCGACGGGTTATGCGCCGCATTATTCCTTTCTTTTACGGAAAAAATTTTACCTGACAACGTAATAGATAAAACCGTTTATCAGCTGTCGCTCGATTCGGAAACTTTCGAAGCACCCTCGCTTAAAGCAAAAACGGCGCGGGTTGCAAGCGCAATATTCAGATACGGCGGAGACGCTGCCGTCGGCAGACTTAAAACTTGTCTGCTTTCGTCTGACGAAAACGCCTTTTTTATCTCTTTTAAGTACGCCCGCAAATTACTCGAATCACGCCAAGATATTTCGGATATGCTTTCCGACAAAGACGTCACTCTTTTCAATTTTACCGTCGATAAAGTTTTGAAAGAAAAACACAGGCTTCACGGGTTTATAAGGTTCACCGTAACGGAGAGCGGAGTGCTGTACGCGCCGATTTCGCCCGACAACGACGTTACCGAATTAGTCGCGCCGCACTTTCTTAAAAGGCTCGGCAACACACCCTTCGTTATTCACGATGTAAGGCGTAACCGTTACGCCATATCCGACGGCAAAAAACTCTTTACGGGAACTACCGAAAAGCAGGCTACGATTAAATCGTCCGAACAGGAAAAAGAATTCCTTTATTTATGGAAAAGATACTTTAAAACGGTCGCCATAGAAGAAAGAAAAAATCTCCGTCAGCAAGATTCTTACATGCCGAGAAGATACAGAAAATTTATGCCCGAAACGTTTGAATAATACTGACGATTTTAAGCGTTTTTATCAAAAAAAACGGAAATTGAAAATCGCCGCTTTTTGATAAGGCGGCGATTTATCAGTAAATATCAGACGATTTACGCGGTTTTGACTTCTACGCATTTTTTAAATATTTTTCTCCGTAGCATAAAGAAAAGTTTATGGTTTTGTTTCTTTCCGAACTCATTTTTACTTACTGTAAAGTTTTACCCACACGTCGATTTTATTCAACAAGTCGTCGTTGTTTTTAGTCTTTTTAATCATTTCGAGAAGGCTGTCGGTAGCGTCGCTTCTTTCGGACAGTATTTTACGCAGTTTATACACCGCGTCGAGTTCCTTTTCGGTGAGAAGCAATTCTTCCTTTCTCGTTCCCGATTTATAAAGGTCTATCGCGGGGAAAATTCTCTTTTCGGATAGTTCGCGCGACAAGTGAATTTCCATATTGCCCGTGCCTTTGAATTCTTCGTATATTACGTCGTCCATA
>JAEDMA010000094.1 GCA_016295005.1 Christensenellaceae bacterium | reverse complement strand
CATCGGCAACTCTTATCACGCTACGAAACATATCCTTTGCAGATGCCTTTGTTTCTATATTCGCATTGCAACGCTCGATGCTCGTATCATTTGAGGGAATGACCGAAGCAGAAATAATGATTATGAATGCCTCTCTCGGCTCTGCTGTGTGTGTGATTGTCTTTTTGCTCGGATTAAATCTTGTGAGAAACAGAAAGATACTGTTTAAGAGCATAGATTGATAAATTACACAAACAAATTCCAATTTGTCGAACTAAAATGGGTGCAAACCCTTGTATGAAAATGAACCGATAACTCTAAAATTTGCACCCATTGTAAAATGGTATCAAAATTTTAGATTACTTACATACAAGAATAAAACGAACCTAAGAGAAAATCTTGAGTTCGTTTTTCTTTTAAGACAAACCGAGACGGTTCCCTTGGGTCTTTCGGCTTACTTTATACAATATATTGTTTCGATATAATCGTTAAGTTAATTTTAGAACGGAAATATGGTAAACTATTAAAAATCAGTTTTAATGAGAGATGAATATGGCTGTTTTGTCTGACGTTTATAAAATAGTAAACGAAAATTTACCTTACGTTACGGGAATTAAACGTTATGGTATATTACGCAAGAAAATTAAAAAATAACTTTTTGCGAGTGTGACGGGGAAAAGTTTACTCTAATTTTTCGAACAAATGAAATTTGTGTTTTTTGGCAGAAAAAAAGACGACGGGTGCTATATCTTTTTAAAGAAATACAGTAGGGATGTTTATTTTCTTAAATACAAAGAAATAGAAAACGGGCAAAGGTTTATCCTCAACGACGCAAAAAGAAGCGCGTTAACGTTAAAAATCCGGCAAGCATAAAAACTGCGATTGTAAGTTGTTTTAACGAAAAATAAAAAACGTAAATCTTTGTTCGTGTAACATTTATAATGTTCTGAAAAATATAAAGAGGTGTAAAGTGTTTTTATTTGTTTTCGCATATATATTCGGGTTTGATACGCAAAAAAAGTATCGAACCCTTTTTGTATACGATGGTTTTTAATAAAAAATCATTTACATAAACGCTAAAAAGTGATATATTAAAAAAGTAAAAGGAATAGTTTAATCTTAAAAAGGAAGTAAAGGCGGTAAAAATGTTTTCGGCTCAATCGGGAAAAACGAATACGTTAAAGAAAGGAAATACCATTGCCGAAATATGTATCGTTATTGCTGTTCTTGCTATCGTTGCGGTAATGACCGTTTCTTTTACGCTAACCGTTTCCGCTCAAGGGAAAATCGTAAACGAAAACAATGCCGTTTCCGACGATATAGGTTTTGCGCAGGAATCTTTCAGTAATTTTATCGGGTTTTACGATGATAGCGAATATGAATTCAGGGTTAATTTAAACGAGATAAACGTGTATAAAGGCGGTGTTTCGATTGCTTATTATAAATTAAACGAAAGCGAAATACTTTACGTTTTGCCGAACGGGACCGCCGTTTCTAAAAGCGTTAAAGCGGTAAAGGTAATGACTTTCAGCGTTATTTCTGGAACGGATTCGATAAATACGCGTCACGCGATTAAATGCAACGTGAGCTACGGCAGACCGTCATCGGAAACAAATAAAAACACAGACTTTATAAAAAAAGTCTTTTCGGCGCAAGTAACGGAGGAATGATATGGACTTCGTGAAAGACAAAAAAGGGTTCTCGATAGCGGAAGTAATAATTTCGCTTGCGGTAATTCTGATAGTTTCGTTATCTGCGCTTACAATCGTTAAAGCGTCGAATATATCGTCATTAAAAACCGTTTCCTGCGCAGAAACGCGCTCGTATACCGAAACGGTATTAGAATTATATAAATTTGCAGATACTAAAACGGAATTCGACGAAAGGTTTAACGAACTTTCTTTTAGGGATAAATTCGTTGTCGAAGGCAACCGATTTGCGTATTCGGATAACTTCGTCGAACTGGTAATTACCGTTGACTTCGATGCCAACGTGTTTAGTGCCGTCGGGAAAAGACTTCCGGACAAAGTTTTTATAAACATAGAATATGAAAAGGCTATTTAAAAACAGAAAAGGCTCGGCTATAGAGTCGGCAATTTTATTTATGCTGGTTATATCGTCTTTAATAACGCTGATTGCTTCCGTAAACGTTTTCGGCATGAATAAAGCAAACGTCTATAATAAAAAGCTTGAAGATAGTGTTTATCTATCGAAGATGGGCGAAGAATTTGTTAAAGACGTAAAAGCAAATTCCGCCGAAGAAGGTTCTTCTGTTAGCGGGGATTACACCGTTACCGTCACCATAACAGGTAACGGGACGGAAGAGATATACGAACTTACGGCAAGACATAAAGAGAATAACGACGGGCTTAACGTTGCCGTGAGAAAATCGTCCGACGGGGAATTCACGCTTTTGCGTTGGAGAAAAATAATATGAGATTAACTGATATTTTTTTTAATAATTCCGCTTTATTTAAAAGCAAAAACTTAATAACTGTTTGTTTCGATTTTCAAACAGGCATTATAAAACTGACGACCGAAGCGAATGGAAAACACGTTGAGGAAGAACGCCCGTGTTTGCTTAATTCTTATTCGGACGAGTTCTATAAAGCGTTAGTGGCGGATATTTTAAATTTTGCAAAAAATAACGGAATAAATAAAATTCGTGTAAACGTTGTTTTCCCCGAAACGGCAGTCGTAACCGATTGTGTAGAAGTTCCCGTGATTGCCGGGAAAAACATAAAAAACACTCTTGAAATTTCTTTATGCGGACTATATAAAAACAGAAAAGACTTGTTTATAAAATCGTTCTGCGCTTTTAAGAATAAAAATTCCAACACATATTTTGTCAGCGGAATAAAAGCCGAAAGGGTTATGAAATTAAAAGCGGCGTGCGCTGCGGCAAAGATAGGGGTGAACACATGCGTTGTTTCTTCGGAAGCGACAATCAGGGCGTTCAGAGATTTACGTAAAGACTCGAAGAAAGGATATATATTTGCCGACGTTAAGAAAAACAGTACAAAACTGATATTCGTATATAACGGAAACGCTGTTTGCGGCGCAACGATTCCTTTCGGCGTTTCCTTGCTGGAAAGCGAAAACGTAGTAAACGTTAACGACGTTATTCGTCATACCGCCGCCGAAACTGCGGTGTTAAAAGCATATATAAACGCTTTATCGAACGAAATAGCGTACGATAACGGGTTGGATGAGAATTCCGATAAAGAAGAACTTTATTACGATAAGGCTGCGAAAAAAATTCGTAGAAAGCAAGCGGAAAGCCTTGTTGCCGCTACCGCGGACGAACAGGACGTTTTTGCAACTAATCTTAAAACGTTCGCTGAATGGATTTATCGATATATAGACGATAACGAGAAAATAGTTTCGCTTATTAACCCGTCTTTTATATACGTGAACGTAGATAAAGAGTACGAATTTATTATCGATAAATTAAACGAGAACTACAAAGAATCGATTTCCTTTTGTTCCGCGCAATTAAACAATCTCGACGAAAAGATTGTTTCCGATTTATCTTGTTACGGCGGTTCTTTGTTTAATAACGATAACGGGTTTAACGTTTTTTAAGGGAACGGGAAAAGATGATTTATGCAATCCCCGAAGGTTACTATCTTGTAGTGACGTACATTTTAAGCGGAATAATAGGTTTATGCGTAGGCAGTTTTCTTAACGTGGTGATTTACCGCGTTCCTCTGTCGATGAGTCTTGCAACGCCTGCGTCGCACTGTCCGAAATGCGGAAGCAAAATAAGGTGGTATGATAATATTCCCGTCGTCTCTTATATTATCTTAGGCGGGAAATGTCGTTCGTGCAAAGAAAGAATTTCTTTCAGATATACCGCCGTTGAAATCATTAGTGCTTTATTATGGCTTTTAAGCGTTTACGTATTTCATGATAACGTTATTTACGCTATAATCGCGATGATAGTATCGTCGATAAGCATATGCGTGTTTTTTATCGATATAGAGCATATGATTATTCCCGACAGATTTCATTTTATAACGTTACCGTTTGCGGTTCTGGCGATTTTTTGCGATACCGAATACGATTACGTATCGCACCTTATCGGCTTCGGCGCCGCGGCGGTAGTATTTGTCGGCATAGCTTTAATCGGTAAAGCATGGCTGAAAAAAGACGCTTTGGGCGGTGGAGACGTTAAACTTCTTATAGTGTACGGTTTGCTTTTAGGATGGCAAAAATTATTGCTTACCGTTTTAATCGCTTCTATAAGCGGCAGCGTTTTTATGATAATAAAGAAAATTAAGGAAAAAGAGAGCAGAGAAATACCGTTTGCGCCGTTTTTGGTAGCGGGTTTGATTATTTCTCTGTTTTTCGGAAACGTTATAATAGATTTTTACACTTCCCTGATTTTAAACGTATAGGTGAACAGATGAAACAATATAAATACGTTGCGTTAAATAATAATAAAGAAAAAAAGAAAGGTTACTTTCTCGCGAAAGACGAAGACGACCTTGCAGTACAACTTTCAAGACAAGGTTTGTATCTCGTTTCGGCAAAACTCTATACGGGTAAAACTCCTTCGGCTTTTTTCACTCTCGGAACGGGCAAGGTAAACATTTCCGAACTGACGCTTTTTTGTCGTCAGTATTCGATAATGCTTAATTCGGGCATATCGTTATTAGGCGCTATAGAAATATTGAAAGAACAGAATTTTTCGAATTATTTTAAGTCTTTGTTAAACGTCGTATACGACGACGTAAAAGGCGGGCAGATGCTTTCCGACGCTTTGGCAAAGCATAAAAACGTGTTCCCGAACTTTTTCCACTCGATGATTAAAATCGGTGAAAACAGCGGCAGGCTCGACGAAGTTATGTCTTCGCTCGCCGATTATTACGAAAAGGATCGCGCTCTTAAAAGAAAAGTAAAAACGGCGTTCGCTTACCCGATTTTTCTTTTCTGTATGATGATAGGCATAGTTATATTGATGCTTACCTACGTTATCCCGACTTTCAGAAAAACCCTTAACGATTTAGGTATACCCGAACAAGGATTTTCGAAAGTTATATTTACTTTGTCAGACTTTTTGCTGAATAACTGGCTTTATCTGCTTGCGGGAATAGTCGTGTTGGCGGTTTTGTTGTTCCTGTTCGGAAAGACGGAAAAGGGAAGATATATTTACGATTGGATTAAAGTTAATTTCCCGATATTTAAAAAAATCAACGTAAACCTTATAACAGCAAGGTTCGCAAGGGGATTCGGATTGTTGCTTTCGAGCGGTATGGACGTAAACGAC
>JAEDMA010000093.1 GCA_016295005.1 Christensenellaceae bacterium | reverse complement strand
CTTCTGTTCTGAGCCGACCACTCTTCACCGTACTGAGCAGCCATATCCTTGAACGTGGGGGCCGCTTCGCCGTACCACCAACTGCCTTCCGCAAGCATGGCAATGGACGAAACCTTGCTGTCTTTGGAACTGAGCAGATATTTGGTCTGTGTGGTAAGGTGCGAACTTGTGCCGTTAAAGCACAGATCTTTATCGTAATAATTTGAGCCGAGCAACGCTTCGAGATATTTAAGCGCGTAATAGAAACCTTTCTGCGCGGTAAGCTCGTAACCGTTGCGTTCGTTTATTTCAAGCGAATGGGTTTCGGGTTCTCCGTCCGCGCCGAATATCATTTTACCGTTCGAATCGAACTTGACAAGGTTATCCGCCGTGCCGTTGAAACGGCTTTTGAGCAGGAATTGATCGTTTTCGTAATCGCTCGCCAGACCTTCGAGTACCGCCATCATGTAAGACTGTACGGTTCCTGCCCAGCGGACAGGTTCGATGCCCATTTCTTTCTGCATATAGTCGCAGAGAGCAAAGAACTCTTCGTATGTTGCGGGCAGTCCGTCGTCGTAAGTTCCGGCCTTTCCGTCGGGACCTTTCGAAAGGTCTTTATCGGTAAAGCCTTCGTCTACGAAACGATAGATCGCGCTCTTGCCCGTATAAACGTTTTTGCAAGTGTAATCGTAATAGTGCGTTGCCGTATCGGACGCAAAATACAGGAAGTTATCTTCAAAAAGATCGACGTCGTAAACAAGCCCCATACGCGCCACCTGCGACGGGAACGCGATATAACGTCCGTTTCTTTCGTAGTATTCCTTGAACTGCGGAAGCATTTTATCGGCAATGGTTTCGGTTTCGCTGCCCGACACTTCGCCCGTAAGTATGTTTTTGTTAAGCGGAGTGGTTGCGATTTCGGTAATGTCTTTTGCCATTCCGTCGAGTTTGTTATACGGAATTCTTTCGGTTATAATCAGTTTTTCCTGATATCCCTTATAGTTGACGGGCAACGTATCGAAATTCTGAAATTTTTCGTTGAAATTGTAGAAAACCTGAACGCCCTTTTTACCAGGTTCGAAACTGTAATCGGCGTACTTTTTCTCAAAACGTTCTTTTTCTTCTTCCATCCATTCGTCAAGTCCGTTCGTTCCCAGCCCGATGTACAATTGCGTTGCGTCTTTCCTGATGTCTTCTTTCGAAGAATCGCGCTTTATGCACCCCTGCGCCGAAACAAACGCCACTACGGACATTACAAGACACATTATTTTCTGAATCGTTTTTTTCATTTCGTCTGCTCCTTTTATATATTCTTCTATTAGTCCGGCTTGCCTTTCTGCATCCGTTTTTTATGATCGTTTCCGACCGTTTGTTAACTGTTTATCTGTTGCATTTTATCGGTTTTACGCCGCTTTACCGCTTCGGTTTTTACGCGCCTTTACACGCGTTTTTTGCCTTCTTCGAAATAAAACGGCTTATCCGAAAACTCTATTTCGGGATTATCCGTTCCGTCGGTATCAAACACGATAATTTCGTTTTCGCCCTTTTTAAGCAGTTCTTTCGCAACGTACAGCGTGCGCTGCGGCGGCTGACAGTTGCAAAGCCTGCCTATATTCGTTCCGTTCACATACACGCATCCGTTATTGAAGCCCGACGGATACACGAAAGTATCGCAAGGTTCTTCGCCTATTAAAAGGTCGAATTTGTAAAAACCAATGCGGCATGAATCTTCGGGCAGTCTGCCGAAAATCGGCTTTTTGTTTATTTCCGCCCGCAACGGATAGTTTTCGTAATTCATAAGGAATTTATCGTGCAGAAGAACGCCGCCGTGCAGCCCTTTCGGGTCTTTAAGTCGCGGACCGTAATTGCATCTGCCGCGGTTTTCCACAAGAACGCCGAGTTTTCTGCGCCCGTAGTCTTTTTCCGCCGAAAATCTGACGACGTTGCAGTCAAGCCCCTGTCCCATAACGCCGCGCACCTTGCCGTCAACCGTTATAGTCGCGCGGTCAAAAAGCCCCATAAGCTTCATCTCCGAGTCCTGCCACACGTCAAAATCGAGCGAGTAGTAAACATATCCGAAATCCACGCCCAGACTTTCAAAACTTTTAGGGGTCGCACTTTTTACGGGCGTATCGCCGGCAAGATATTCTTTAAGTTCACAAAAGCCGCTCGCCTTAAGCGACGGATAGGCTTTCTTTTCGGTATTCTTTACGTCAAGCGAAATTTTTTTGCCCGTGCGCTTTTCGAGTTCTTCCTTAATGGAATAATACTTGTCGGTCATATCCCCCGCTTCGCTTATCGGAGCGTTATAGTCGTAACTTGTCGTCTGGAACATGTAATCGTTATCGAAATTCGCGCCGTTTATCATTCCGTAGTTGGTTCCGCCGCAGAACATGTAATAATTGAACGACGCACCGAGATCGATAAACTCGTCCGTTTCTCTGCACGGCTTGTCGGGGTCGCATATGTACGGATCGTTTCCGTAAGTATTGAACCAGCCCGACCAGTATTCGGCGCAGAAAGCGGGTTGATCGGGATATCGTTTCAACTCTTCGAAATTTTTCGTCGGGCGCGAACCGAAAGTCAGCGCGCGTAAAACCCCGTCTGTTCCGCCGTTCTGCAGCATGTCGTATTCAGCGCCGTCGGCAGTAAAAAACAGAGTGTCTACGCCGAGCGTCTTCCACAGTTTTACAAGCGATTCTTTATATTCGGAATCGTTGCCGTAAGAACCGTATTCGTTTTCGATCTGAATCATCTGAACCCGTCCGCCGTTTTTTACAAGCCGCGGAACAATTATTTCAGCCAGCACGCCGAAATAATTCGAGACCTTTTCCATAAACACGGAATCGTTGCTTCTCAATCCTATGTCTTTATAGTTAAGCAGCCACGACGGCATTCCCCCGAAATCTGTTTCGGCGCAAATGTAAGGTCCCGGTCTTATAATGACGTCAAGATCCAAAGACGCTGCAAGATCGATAAATCTTCCAAGATCCAGCCGTCCCTTGAAATCGAAAACGCCTTCGCTCCTTTCGTGCAGACTCCAGCATACGTAAGTTTCAACCGCGTTAAGCCCGCAGTTTTTCATCTTGAGCAGCCGGTCATACCAGCATTCGGGCAAAATTCTGAAATAATGCACCGCACCCGAGTGAATGCAGTGTATATTTCCGTCTTTATAGAAATTTCTGCCGTTTATTGTAATCTGTCTTGTCAATTCGTTTTGCATCAATAATCTTCTCTCTTTGAAAAATAAGCCCGATAAATATCGTTGTAGAAATTACCAGAAACAGGGCGTACCTATCCCTATCCCGCAAAAAATCATATCATACGGGGCGACATTATCAATAAACAAACCTGCTAATTATATGGATTTTTCTGCTATTATAAAATTTTTTTCAAAGAGTTAAAACAACCCGCTTCACCAATGTTTTTTCACAAAAAATGCTCAAACATTATAAAAAATCTGCTTAAAATCGCATACGATAACAAGTTTAAGTGTATTTTTTTGCATAAAGCAGTTTTTGACAAAGATAAACAAATCGGCAGTTTTTATTTTTTGCATATTACGCTCTGTCACAAATAATTTTTACGGAAGTAAGGCTCCACCACTAAAGTGGTGGCTTTAGCTTAACCCCTAAAGGGGATGATAACGGCAAAGCGCTTAAGCACTATCTTGATTCGCCTATTGCATCAAGCAAGCCGTTATCTTTTTTTATTTATTTTTGTTTTATTTCTGTCTTGTGTATTGATCAAGCCATTCTGCAAACGGATCATATTACTCAACCAAACATACCTGATTACTTATCATATTCTCTTTTTCTTGGTTTTGTATGTATTTTTGAACGGCTTGCTTGTTATGGCCTACTGTTGTGACATAAATTTATGGACACTAGGTGAAACCTGCATATTCGCCGCTCGTCGGCATTTTGAATACGCTCCCCACTCCCGACTTTTTAATAAACGCGTCGTTTGCAACGTTTATTTTTATGTGCTCGATTTTCGGTCTTTCCGATCCGTATTCGTTCTTTCTCCAATTCTCTGCTTTTGCCTGCGACTCGAAACCGTATCTCCCCTATTCCCAATCTCCCGTTTCGATATGATAACCGATTGCCACAACGTAGTCTTTGTTTGACGTTGCCGTGCGGTCGATAATCGCAATATCTCTGCCGCCAATGTCTTTTTCATATTGACTACCTTATCTCCCCTTGCGGTGATTTTCGTGTAGTCACGCGTGTTTTCGCTCATTTGTTCTTTGTTTTCCTCCTTGTCTGATTGTTCTTTGAACTCTTTAACGTGTTTGCGGTAAGCCGTAATTAAGCTGTCGAGAACTGCCGGATGGGAATTAACGTAAAACTCTCGCCTGTCATCTTCGGCGTTATTGATATTGATTTCTTCTGCCCACGCTTTATTGCCGGGGCTGTATCTGCCGTCACCGTCCGACATCTGCACGGTATTTGCAAGAACGTAATTCATACGCTCTTCGCCGTATAACGCATACAGATTTGCGATAAGCACGGTCGGGATTATTCCTATGCAACAGCCATACTTCGACGGCAAACAATATCTATATATCGCGGCGTTTCGGGGCAAAAACGCTTGATACCGATTTAATTATATATGTGGATACAGCTTACCAAAACGCCCTGTATCTCACAGTCTTTGACGATAATATCTTTCATCTCTTTGTTTTCGGGGTGAAGCACCACTTTTCCGTTCCTTTTATAAAAACGTTTCAAAGTCGTTTCGCCGTTCATCATAGCGACTATTATATCGCCGTTCTCTGCCGTGTTCTGCTTTCTGATAACGACGAGATCGCCGTGCTTGATTCCGATGTCAATCATACTGTCGCCGTGCGTATGAAGAATAAACAAGTCCCCGCCGCCGAAAATTGCTCGCGGGAGCGTAACGCTTTCTTCTATCTGCTCCACCGCGTCAACAGGCTGTCCGCACGCGATAGAACCGACGATAGGCGTAATAGCCACTCCGCTCGGTCGGAGCTTCGGCAACATATCGATATTGCCGAACCTTGTCCGCTCTATCCTGCCGCTGTTTTCAAGAGCAAGGATATACGTTCTTACAAGGTTAAGCGAACTCATATTCAATGCTTTCATTACCTCTCTGAAACTCGGCGATTTGCCTTTTCTCTTTTGGTAGTCGATAATGAAACTTTCCATATTGTCCAATGTCGTCGTGTTGAGCGTTCTCATCCGTAGTACCTCTTTTTACTAAACTGAACTTTGCGTTCAATTTAGATTGTGAGCGTATTATACCATTTCTTTTTAATTATTTCAAATTTTCAGTTCCAAAAATTTGGCATTGAAAGACTTTTTTATGAAT
>JAEDMA010000092.1 GCA_016295005.1 Christensenellaceae bacterium | reverse complement strand
AGTACAAAAACCCACCCTTTGCGGAAAGCAAAGGGTGGGTTTAATTCTTAAATTATACGCCGAAAAGTCGTTTTTTTTAAAACAAAATTCGTAAACGCGCATGCGTTTCGGAATTTGCCGACAACTTTTCAGATTTCCTTATTCCCCTTTGAAAGGTAATAAGTCAACCAATCTTGCGCGTTTAATTGCGCTCGCCAAAACTCTTTGATGTTTAGCGCAAACGCCCGTCATACGTCTGGGAAGGATTTTGCCCCCTTCGGTAACGTATTTTTTCAACGTATTGATATCTTTATAATCAATATCGTCGGTTTTAGCCTGGCAGAAAGCGCAAACTTTCTTGCGAGGTATTCTTTTAACGAATTTTTTACCTTCTTTCGCAGGAGCGGCAACCGCTGCCTGTTCGGTAACGTTGGTATTTTCTTCCATAATAATCTCCTAAAATTCTTTAATCAAACGGTCTGACCGTTAGAAGGGAAGTTGATTATCGTCAATCGGTTCGAGTTGAGGAGCCGCTCTCTTTTCCGTAACAACGGAAACGTCTCCGTCAGACTGCGCGTTTCTCGGCGTTAAAAACTCCACTTCGTTTGCTATAACGTCGGTAACGTTTCTTTTGATACCGTCTTTATCTTCGTAAGAACGGTTCTGTAAACTACCGACTACCGCAACTTTGTTACCTTTTTTCAAATACTTTCCGCAATTTTCCGCTCTGCCGCGCCAAACGGTTATGTTAAAAAAATCCGTTTCGCGATTGCCGTCGCTGTTAGCGTAATCTCTCGTTACCGCGATAGCGAATCTGCAAACCGCAACACCGCTCGGGGTTTCGGAAAGTTCGGGGTCTCTCGTTAAGTTTCCCACTAAGATAACTTTGTTCATATTGCTCTCCTGAATTTATCTTTTCGTTATAAGTCTTCTGACTACGCCGTCCGTAATTCCGGCAACACGTTTCAATTCGACAACGAGCGTTTTTTCCGCTTCGAAAGTCATTAAAACGTAGTAGCCTTCGGATTTATAGTTAATGGGATAGCATAATTTCTTTACGCCCCAACGATCGGTCTTTTCTATTACACCGCCGTTGCCCGTAACCAAATCCTCGAACTTCTTGATGATGGCTTCTTTGCTTTCCTCGGCAAGATCAACGTCAAGAATGTACAGCATTTCGTATTTCGTCATATTCTTTTACCTCCCGGTCTTATTCGGCTTACGTTCTCCGTAAGCAAGGTTATAGCCTTAACTTAAAGGCTTAAATTATAATAACAAATATTGCTACTTTTGTCAATCGTTTTTAATCTTTTTTGTTTTTCTTTTATTCTACCCTTTTATAGCAGAAACCACACTGCGCTTAAAAAGGGCTTAACCCAAAGTCAAGCCCTTTCAGTCAATAATTTTTATTGTAATTTCACTATACAGGAAGCGCTGCGATTATGCCCAGTATTTCTATCAGCGTGTGGTCGTAATAGTCCGAATTGTTAAATTCGGGATCTGCTACTATACCCGCGGCAATGAGTTGTCTTACCGTTGCGGAAGTGAATTTATCCTTTATCACATTGTTATTCGATAAATCGTTAAGGGTGACGTCCGCTTCGGTATATTTTACTATTTTACCCGAACCGTCCTTTTCTGAATCGAAACAAATCAGAAGCCATATGCCTGCGTTTTCTGAAATATAATATTTGCCTTCCGAGTCGGCCGTATAAACGTGTTTGCCCGCTTCCGTGGTGGTAAGCTTAAATGTTTGAGTCCCGTGAGGCGTTTCCGTAAAACAGTCCGTTCCGTAAATATCGTAAATGGAAAGCGAATTAAGTTTTTCTCCGATATTACCGACGGTAGCGCCGGAATCCAACAGAGCGTTGACGGTTTTGTTTTCTCCCTTACTCATAATGGTAGATAACTTAACCGAATTTATATCAAAACTTCCTGATAAATCGGCAAGAGTTATCTCGCTATAAGAAGTTTTCCCCGTCGCCTGAAGAAGAACGTCGTAAATCGTTTTATTTTTGTAACCGTTTTCCGCTGTCGGAACGTCAAGCGCGATAGACAAATGAATTCTCGTTAAATCGAAGTCGTTTAATTCTTCTAACTTTTTATTGTGAGAATCTGCGCCGAATACTTCGTCTAAAACGTTGTAGAATTTTTCGTTTCCGCTTCTCGCCAAAACGGTGCCAATCTTAACGTTCTTGACGTTAAACTTCGAAAGTTCGGAAAGTTTTGTGTTTTCGGCGTCTGCGAATACTTCGTTTAACAACTTATAAATTTCCGCGTTTTCGCTCTTTTTGATAACCGTGCCGAGGGTAATGTCGCCGACTTTAAAACCCGAGAGATCGGCAATCTTTTTGTTTTCCGCGTTTCCGCCGAACACGCCGTCTAATATCTTGTATATTTCAACGTTTTCGCTCTTTTTGAAAACCGTGCCGAGCGTAATGTCGTTAATATTAAAAGAAGAAAGGTCGGAAATTGTTTTGTCTTCCGCGTTTCCGCCGAACGCGCCGTCAAGAATCGCATAAAGATTTGCGTTTTCGGTGTTTCTCGGAATAACGCTGCCGAGTTTTACTCCGTCTTTATTTACGTTTTTCAAATCCCCTACGGTTATCTCGTCTTTACTAGCGGGTTTCGGATTTTCCGAAGTATATTTGCTGTCGTCGAGCGCGCCGTATAATATTTCCAAAACGTCCGGGTCAAGCGTGGCAACGTCGTTCAGTTTAATAATATCTACGTTTACGTTTCCAAAATCTCCTACGGTTATCTCGTTTTTATTCGCGGGCTTCGGATTTTCCGAATTATATTTGCTGTCGTCGAGCGCGCCGTATAACACGTCTTTTACTTTCTCGTCAAGGTCTACGATAGACGAAATTTTAATGGCGTTTACCCTTTCGTTAGTTACGGATAAAAGGTCGCCGATAAATATTTCTTCTCCGCCCTCTTTATTCGCAAGCGTTCTTAAAACAGAATATATTTTGCTGTTATCGGGCGTTTCTTTTATAAACGTATCAAGAGAAATTCTTTCCGCCAACTTTTCAACTTTTAACGTTGTAAGATTGCCTATCGTAATATCTTCCTTACTTGCCGGTTTTTCGGTAATTTCGCTGTCGTTTGAAACGGTTTCGTAAACGAGGTCCAACAAACCCTGATCCCCTATTTTCAATTCGTCCAAATTAATATTCGCGATACTCGCAATGGCGGAAATTTTCACGCCGTTAAAGTCGAAAGTACCGTTGGTAAGGCTTCCTATCGTGGCGTTGCCGAGAATACCTTCTATGTCGTCAACGATAGGTTCGTTTGTAAAAAGCCTTAAAGTAGAAACGACTTCCAGATTCTGAGCGTTTTTCATTATCGCGTCCACGACCGATGCCCCTCCGCTCGTAAGCGGAGTGTTTCTGACTTCGTCGTTAACTAACGTTTTAAGCAAAGACTTAACGTTTTCATCCTGAACGTCATCGATAATGTTATCTATGTATAAAACCTGATCGGCTGTATAATTCCCTTCGGAAAAAGCCATTACCGCGCCGTAAATAGTCTTGCTGGAAATTTCTTCTTTTACGTACCTATCGGTAGAGTTACCGGTAACGGTGTTTATCGGCACCACAAAAACGCAAAGAGCGATAATTCCTATCGTAACAAACACCGAACTGATCAAACCGAACAGCCACCAGCCGAAGTTTTTAAGCGATCTTAAACGGGCGATTTTAAGCGCGCGCTTAATCTTTCTTTCTTCTTTTCTCTTTTGCTTTTCTTCAGGGGTTAAAGACATATATTTTCTCCTATCTGATTTTTATCAAAAATCCGCCGACAAAGGGGTTTTTATAATTTTTCGGCGTTTTTTTAACCTTTTCTTGTTTATTATACTCTTTTTTTCGCGGTATGTCAACATTCGACGCAAGAAGAAAATACTCCGCGTTATTTTACGATATTCCCTAAAACAAATTCTCGATATTAATGTAAAATATTGTATTGCATTATAAAAAATTCGATAAAAGATTGTTTTTTTCTTCGATTTGTAGTAAAATGTTTCTTGTATCTATTTAACCAAAGGAAGAACGAGATGTTAGACTTTATAACTAATCCGTTTGCGGGCGGCGAAAGCGGAAAAAAAATACGCAAAGCGGTTGATATCCTCGAAAAAGAACTTATCAAACGCAGAATAGAGCATACTTTCCACTTTACAACTTACAGAAAAGAAGCTATTAAAATAACGCAGGAAATTATTAAAAACGGCGGAACGGATATTATCGTTGTCGGAGGTGACGGTACTTTACACGAAGTATTAAACGGGTTTTCCGACTTCGACAGAGTTAACCTCGGGATTATTCCCTGCGGAACGGGCAACGACTTTGCGGCGGCGCTCAAAATTCCTTTTAAACCTATAGAAGCGCTTGACCTTATCTTAAACGGGGAAGCAAAATACACCGACTATATGCAGATGCCGACTGTAAGAGGGATTAATATTATAGGTATGGGCGTTGATGTCGCAGTTCTTAAACGGTACGAGGCGTTAAAACGTAAAACCAAATTCGGTTATACCACTTGCCTTATAAAAACTTTGGCGAATTTCGAATATTCCGATTTTGACGCTACGATTGACGGAGAAAAAAATCACTACCGCTCTTTTATTGCTTGTGTTGCTAACGGTCACCGATACGGCGGAGGAATTCCCATTTGCCCCGTTGCCGACCCCACGGACGGAAAGTTAAATTTCGTAGCCGCAACCGAAATGAGTAAGGGAAGAATCATTAAAGCGTTTATAAAGCTTAAAATCGGCAGAATTCTTGATTTGAAAGAAGTTTACCATAAAACGTTTACGGAAGTAAAAATCGACGCGCAAAAGCCTTATACCGTAAATGTGGACGGCGAACTTTACGACGATATACCGTTTGAAGTTAAAATAGTCTCAAATACTCTGAAATTTTACAGATAAATTACTCTCGGTAAACTTTTTATAACCCCCTGCGTGACAATCGCTCAGAGGGTTATTATTATAACTTGAATCTCTTTCGGTTAAAATTATAGTAAGACTTATTTTATCTGAAGATTTTTATCCCACCGCTTAAAGCGGTGGTTATTTTTTACTAAAGGCATCTAAACAAATAAGTTATATAATTTACTTACAAACTTTTTAACTTATCTGTCACTTACCGCAAAACAAGTTTTGCTTTCCGCTTACGCTTCTCGTTTTACATAAATAAAACTCAAGCGACAGGCAATGCGGCGCTCAAAAACCCTTGCAAGCAAGTTTTTTTGCTTGCATTTTAAGATTGTCACCTTATAGAAAGAAAAAAAGAAAGGGTTATAAAACCCTATATTGCGGTTGAATTATCTGAATCTTACGATTC
>JAEDMA010000091.1 GCA_016295005.1 Christensenellaceae bacterium | reverse complement strand
GAAGAAACCAACTTTTCTATACTTTCGGCAACGAAAAATCAAATAAAGGGTTTTTAATCGCCGCAAGGCATCACGCCTGCGAATCGGTGGCGTCGTTCGTTTTAGAAGGTCTGGTAAAGTATCTCGTCGAAAACGAAAATTCCGTTACCCGCGACATGCGGCTCGATATAATACCTTTCGTCGATATAGACGGAGTCGAGAACGGCGATCAGGGAAAGTCCCGCGAACCGCACGACCATAACAGAGATTATCTCGAAGAACCGCTGTATTCCACGATTAAAGCGATTTACGGCTTGTACGAAAACCGTAATCTCGTTTTCGCCGCCGACCTTCATTGCCCGGGGAAATACGGCGGAATTCACGACTATATGAGTCTGATAGAAGGCTACGATTATATGGCGAAAGCGCAGCAGGATTTTTCCGATATTTTAGAAGAGAAAACCAACGGGAAAGATATTGAATATAAACGGAAAAACAACGTCGTTTTCGGTACTTTCTGGAATAAACTTCCTTGCGCGAACAGTTTAAGTTTCTTTATAAAAAAAGGGGCGAAGTTAGGCTTTACTTTCGAAAATCCGTACGTCGGCGAAAGAGAAAAACCGTATTCTGTCGAAGAACTTCGCGCCTTTGGCGAAAACATGGCGAAAGCATTTATCGAATATTACGAAAAATACGTTTTATCCGAATAAAAAAATCAACGGAAACGCCCTTTATAAGGGCGTTTTTCAATAACGGAAAACCATTAAAAAGGATAGCAAAAGATTGCTGTCTTTTTTGTTGTCCCGTCACTCCGCGCGCCTTTACGCAGTAAAATAAAAATTCAAAAAGACGGTTGATAGCGTCAGACGTCGAAAAAATGCATTGACTTACCGCTTGAAATATGATAAAAATATATAAGAAATATAGAACCGTTGTTTTTGCTTTCTACAACCACAACGCTTCCGACTTTGCTACAAATATTAAACCGGAAAAAGAATATGCAAAAAACCGTATTGTCTTAAATCCGACGCCGTTTCGCGCGCGCGAAAAGGCGGGTTTTCAGTCGGTATATAACGGGGTTTGCAAATACAGGCGAATCTCGTTTATCGCGGGTGGGAAAGGAAAGTCCTAACAGTCGGCGTAAAGAAGACGGCAAAAAAACTCTTAAAACGTTGTCACTTTGATTTTACGGAATAATTATTTTAACGGAATTATAAAAAGGTTAAAACCAAAACTTACGGGGAAGTTGTCCGAAAACGGTAATCTGCCCGAAAATTATTAAAAACGGAGCAAAAATATAAAATGATATTAAGTATAGGCGAAATTCTTGTCGACCTTATCGGCGAAGAAAAAAACGGAATTACGAAATACGGTCGGTTTTGCGGCGGCGCGCCGTTTAACGTGGCGGTAAACGCAAAACAATCGGGCGCAAAAACGGGATTTATCGGCAGGGTAGGCAAAGACCCTTTCGGTAAGTTTATCAAAGATTACGCAAACAAAGCAGGTTTTGAATATTTAAATATACAGGAAGACGAAGAAAGAAACACAACGCTTGCCGTAGTGAGTTTGACAAACGGCGAAAGGGACTTTGCTTTTTTCAGACACGACACGGCGGATTTCAATATAGACGAAAACGAAATAGACCTTAATAAATACGAAGATTTAACTATCGTTCATTTGGGTTCATTAATGCTGTCTGAGGAAAAGGGGCAGAAGTTTGCTTCTTCCACGTTGAAAAAGATACGTGAAGCGAACAAGATATTTTCTTTCGACGTAAACTTCCGTAAGAACTTATACGGGGACATAGAACAGGCGAAAAAAGCGTACAAACCGTACATAGACGAAGCCGACATACTGAAATTTTCCGACGACGAAATTTTTGCGTATACGGGGGAAAGCTCAATCGAAAAAGCGGTAAACGCGGTCGAAAAAGAGAACAGACTTCTTTTGGTCACGCTTGGCAGTTGCGGCAGTATGTATAAATATAACGGGTTAAGCGGATTTATACCGACGGAAAAAGTAATCCCCGTCGACACAACGGGCGCGGGCGACGCCTTTTTCGGAACGACTTTGGCGAATTTAGACGGCAAAGAATTTACGGAAGAAAACATAGAAAAGGCGCTTATAAAAGGCAACGAGGCGGGCGCGAAAGCCACGCTTTTTAAAGGAGCAATCAAATTATGAGCGATATACAAAACAGTAATAGAGCCGATATTTTTCGAAAGGAACAAAGTATACAAAGTATACGTAATATATCCCGGCGGAAAACAGTACGTTAGACGCTATCGATTACGATATATTCGCGGATAAGACGGTAACGTACGCAAAGGTAAATTTCGAAATAACGGTAAACATGCCGAACTATATTAAAACGACTGAATAAACAAGTCGTTTTTTTTCGGACCGAATTTTTCTGCCTTCCCGTAAAGTTTTTGACAAACGAAAACAGCGGTGATATAATTTGGAACCGAGGGGAGAAAATAAAGGAGAAAGATATGAAAAAGATATATTCTTCGGTAGAAGAACTCATCGGCAAAACGCCTTTGGCGGAACTGAAAAAAATCGAAGAGAGACTGTCTTTGAAGGCAAAACTTTACGCCAAACTTGAATATTTTAATCCCGCAGGCTCTGTAAAAGACAGAGTCGCCGCGGAAATGATAAGCGAAGCCGAAAAAAACGGCGCTTTAAAAAAAGGTTCGGTCATAATCGAACCGACTTCGGGCAATACGGGTATCGGTATCGCGGCGGTAGGCGCGGCGAAAGGATATAAAGTAATAATCGTTATGCCGGACACGATGAGCGTGGAGCGTATTACCCTTATGAAAGCGTACGGCGCGGAGGTTTGCCTTTCGGACGGTAAATTCGGTATGAAAGGCGCGATAGAAAAGGCGGAGCAACTCGCGAAAGAACGAAACGGCGTAATAATGGGGCAGTTCGTAAATCCCGCAAACCCGAAAGCGCACTATAAAACCACGGGTCCCGAAATATGGAACGATACCGACGGCGAAATAGATTATTTCGTTGCGGGCGTAGGTACCGGCGGAACGATATCGGGCGTAGGTAAATACTTAAAAGAAAAAAATCCGTCTATAAAAATTATCGCGGTAGAACCCGCAAATTCGCCCGTGCTTTCCAAAGGTTATAGCGGTAAACACGGTATTCAGGGCATCGGCGCTGGCTTTGTTCCCGACACGCTCGATAAAACCGTAATCGACGAAATAATAACCGTTTCCGACGAAGACGCTTATAAATACGCTAAAGAAATCGGAAAAACCGAAGGATTTTTGGCCGGCATATCGTCGGGCGCGGCGCTTTCCGCGGCGGTAAAAATCGCCGAAAGGGAAGAAAATAAGGGTAAAAAAATCGTAGTTCTTTTCCCCGACGGCGGCGACAGATACCTTTCTACTTCGCTTTACTTGTAATTTATTTCAAAGAGGATATATATGAAAAACACATTTTTCTCAACCAAAAAACTTTGTTTCGTCGCCCTTTTCACGGCGATAAACGTAGCGTTTTCTTCGTTCGGAGTACCCGTTCCCGGCGGACATCTTTACTTAAACGATATAGTAATATGTTTTGCCGCGCTCATTTTCGATCCGTTTTCGGCGTTTATCGTGGGCGGCGTAGGGGCGTTTTTAGGCGACCTGATATTTTATCCCGCGCCCATGTTCGTTTCTCTTGTGACGCACGGGCTTCAGGCAGTCGCCATATCTCTTATCGTCGGCAGAAAATCCGAATCGCCGAAATTTCTGCGTTCGGTGTTGGCGGTAACGGCAGGGGCTTTAATAATGGTTGTAGGATATTCTTTAGGGAGAGCGTATATATACAGCACGCCCGAATACGCAATACTTAAATTACCGTATCAGATATTGCAGGCGGTAACAGGCGCTGTCGTTGCGTTGGTACTGCTGTTTAAGTCTCCCGTAAAGAGATTTGTTTACGATATACCAAAAGAATAAGGAAGGTTCAAAAAAATAACGTTTTAATTATATATCGAATGATTTTAATATCGGGAGATAAAAAATGATTTTTAACGTAAGCGGAATGAGTTGCGCGGCATGCAGCGCAAGGGTAGAAAAAGCCGTCAGAAAAGTAGACGGCGTAACCGATTGCGCGGTAAGTCTTTTAACCAATTCTATGACCGTCTACGGAGAATTCAAAGCCGAAGACGTAATAGCGGCGGTAGTCAAAGCCGGATACGGCGCCGCCGTAAAAACCGACGGAGCGGAAAAACCGACGGATAAATCTACCGCTCGATTGAAGTTAAGGCTGATATCGTCTGCGGTATTGCTCGTCTTTATGATGTATATATCGATGGGCTACGCCATGTGGAAATTCCCGTTGCCGTCATTTCTTGACGGTAATTACGTCGCTCTCGGAATAATCGAATGCGTTCTTGCGCTCGCCATAATGATAATAAATCGTAAGTTTTTCATAAACGGGTTTAAGGGGATAATAAATCTGTCGCCCAATATGGATAGTCTTGTGGCGATAGGCTCGGGCGTGTCGTTTGTTTGGAGCGTATACCTTCTCGTAGGAATAATAACCGACGTTTCGGCAGGCAACGCGGAAACGGCTATGCATAAATTCCACGCGCTGTACTTCGAATCGGCGGCGATGATATTAACGCTTATAACCGTCGGTAAAACGCTGGAATCCTATTCTAAGGGAAAAACCACAGACGCTATAAAAAGTCTGATGAAACTAACGCCGGATACCGCAACGGTAATCCGCGACGGAAAAGAAAAAACGGTATTGACGTCGGACGTCGTGGCAGGCGATATATTCATAGTAAAAGCGGGGGATAATATCCCCGTGGACGGAATAATAACGGAAGGTTTCGGCGGAGTCGATCAATCGGCGTTTACGGGCGAAAGCCTGCCGGTATCCAAAGCGGTCGGCGACGAAGTATTCGCTGGGACGGTAAGTCGCTCGGGGTATTTCGTGTGTAAAGCGACCAAAACCGCGGGAGATACGGCTCTTTCAGCGATAATAAAAACGGTTACCGAAGCAGTCGCTTCCAAAGCGCCGTCGCAAAAAATCGCCGATAAAGTGTCGGGTGTGTTCGTGCCGATAGTAATGGGGCTTGCGATTATAACTTTCGCCGTGTGGATGATTGTAGGTAAAGACGTAGGTTATTCGCTCGAAAGAGCAATATCCGTTCTGGTAATAAGTTGCCCATGCGCGTTGGGGTTGGCAACTCCCGTCGCCGTAATGGTAGGAACGGGCGTGGGTGCGAAAAAAGGCGTGCTGTTTAAGAACGCCGTTTCGCTTGAAAATACGGGCAAATGCAAAACCGTGCTTCTCGATAAAACGGGAACGGTTACCGTAGGCAGACCCGAAGTAACCGACGTGGTTTCTCTCGGCGTCGAAAACGGCGAAATGCTTTCGATAGTCTATTCGCTGGAGAAAAACAGTAATCACCCGCTTTCTAAGGCGATAAGCGAATATTGTGAAGACAATAACGTTTCCGAAAGACAGGTCAAAGGCTTTACGGAAACGGCAGGTAAAGGAGTTTCCGGCGAAGTTGACGATAAAAAGTGCTTCGTCGGTAATTACGACTTCGTATTC
>JAEDMA010000090.1 GCA_016295005.1 Christensenellaceae bacterium | reverse complement strand
AAAAAGAGCGTGTCTCTGGCTTCAGGATCTTTTATGCGATTATGATGATTTGACGCGCTTAAAACAAAACGTAAAACTTCGCGGATTAAAAGGTACTACAGGAACTCAGGCAAGTTTTTACGAGCTGTTTAACGGCGACGATAAAAAGGTTAAGCAACTTGAGACCCTTGTCGTAAAGAAAATCGGATATAAAAACGCTTTTGCCGTGACAGGGCAAACATATCCGAGGAAATTCGATTATAAGGTGTTGTCTCTTCTTTCTCAGATATCGCAAAGCGCATATAAATTTGCAAACGATTTACGTATTTTGCAAAGTTTTAAGGAAATGGAAGAACCGTTCGAAAAAAATCAGGTCGGCTCATCCGCAATGGCGTATAAGCGTAATCCCATGAGAAGCGAAAGAATTTGCGCTTTAGCGCGTTATGTGATTTCTTTACCCGTAAACGCTTCGGTAACGGCTTCTACCCAGTGGATGGAAAGAACTTTGGACGACTCCGCAAACAAACGAATAACTATCGCCGAGAGTTTTCTCGCGATTGACGGGATTCTGAACTTGTATATGAACGTAACCGAAAATCTTGTCGTCTATGAAAAGGTTATCGAAAAAAGAGTAAAAGAAGAACTGCCGTTTATGGCTACGGAAAACGTTTTGATGGAGGCTGTAAAAGCGGGTGGAAACCGACAAATTTTACACGAAGAAATCAGAAGACTTTCCATGCAGGCGGCAGAAAACGTAAAAATAAACGGTCAACCAAATAACTTAATAGAACTTATAAAGTCTGACGCGCTGTTTGCTTCCGTAAAAGATTCGATTGACGAGTCGATAAACCCGAAAAATTTTATAGGCATGGCGCCGGAGCAAACACTCGATTTCATAGAAAACGAGGTTAATCCGATTTTAGATAAAAACTCAGAATTTTTAAATAAAAAAAGCATATTAGAAGTATAAAGGAGAAAAAAATGATTTGTAAAGAATTTGGCAACGCCAACGGAACACCCGTGCAGATGTATACTTTAAAAAACGGTAAGCTCGAAGCAGATATTTTAACTTACGGCGGAACGATTCGAGCGATAAGAGTTCCCGATAAAAACGGTAACGTTACCGACGTCGTATTAGGATACGATACGATTGAAGAATATATGAAAAACGCGGGTTATCTCGGCGCAATTATAGGAAGAGTCGGAAACAGAATCGAGAACGGCAGTTTCGTACTTAACGGCAAAGAATACAATATAGGTAAAAACTGCGGAACATATACTCTTCACGGCGGATTCCACGGCTTTAACGAAAAGGTGTGGAAAGCAAATCCGATTAACGATTATACCCTCGAAGTTTCATGTTTAAGTCCGGACGGGGAAGAAGGTTTTCCTGCAAATCTTAAAGTTGCCGTGGTGTATACTTTAACGGAAAAAGGATTGCGTTTAGATTATGCCGCCGAAGCGGACGACGACACCGTAACGAATCTCACCAATCACGTTTATTTTAACCTGAGCGGTGAAGGAAACGGCACGATATTAAACACGGTTTTAACTCTTGACGCCGACGAAATTACACCGACCGACGAGAATCTTATTACTCACGGCGAGTTTATGAAAATTAAAAACACACCGTTCGATTTTAACGAACCTAAAGAAATAGCAAGGGATATCGAAGCAGACGACAAAATACTTAAAGAGTGCGGCGGATATGATATCAACTACGTGTTAAACGGTAGCGGTTTAAGGAAATTTGCTACCGCGGAAAGCCCCTTAACGGGAATAAAACTTAACGCTTATACGGACAGGCCGGGCGTCCAGCTTTATGTCGGAAACTTTCTTGACGGAGCAAAAGGTAAAAAAGGGCATACTTACGGTAAACGCGAAGGATTCTGTCTTGAAACGCAAAACTTCCCGAACGCGGTAAACTGCAAACAATATCCTTCTTCTGTGTTGAAAAAAGGCGAAATATTTAAGAGTACTACGGTTTACGAGTTTGAATTTTAACAACTTCGGACGCAGCTTTGCTTCGAAAAATAATTATGAGTAAATTTAAAAGGATTTTATCGATATTTTTATCCTTTTTAAAAATCGGCCTTTTCACATTCGGCGGAGGTTACGCGATGATTGCCGTTATCGAAAGAGAACTTGTCGAAAAGAAAAAATGGATTTCTTACGATGAGTTTCTGGATATAATAGCAATCGCAGAGTCTTCGCCGGGACCGCTTGCGGTAAACAGCGCAACGTTTGTCGGATACAAAACCTGCGGATTCTTGGGTTCGCTTTTGGCAACCCTCGGAATGATTCTGCCTTCGTTTGTCATAATTTTTATTGTTTCGCTTTTCTTTGAAAAGTTTCTGTCTTTTAAAATTGTCGGGTATGCTTTTAAAGGAATACAAGTCTGCGTTGCTTTCTTGATTATTTCTGCAGGAATAAAATTTTTAAGTCATCTCGAAAAAAACGTTTTTAATTATTTTCTTTTCGTCTTAACTGCAGCCGTAATGATTGTTTTTTCGCTATTTTCGGTTAATTATTCGTCTGTATGGCTTATTTTGGCAGGGGCGGCAATCGGTGTTTTTGTTTTTTTCGGAAAATCGTTTTTCTTAAAAAAGGACGAGAAAAAACGTAAAGCCGCATTGTCTGAAACAACAATAGATAAATCGGACGCGAACGAAAAGGAGAAATTATGATACGACTTTTTCTTTCGTTTTTAAAAATCGGCGCTATATCGTTCGGCGGGGGTTACGGAATGATCTCCGTATTACAAGAAGAAGTCTTGGCAAACGGATGGCTTACATCGGAGCAATTGATGGATTTTATCGCCGTTTCGGAAAGCACACCGGGGCCTTTGGCTATCAACATGGCAACTTTCGTCGGAGCCTCTCAATACGGATTTTCGGGGGCTCTCCTGGCAACCCTCGGAGTCGTTCTCCCGGCATTCATCGTAATATTGTCTGTCGCGGCGTTATTTACAAACTTGATGAAATATGCAGGTGTAAAGAGTGCGTTAACGGGAATACGTCCGGTCGTTACGGCATTGGTTCTTGTAACAGGAATAACAATGCTGACTTCGATCGTTTTTTCCTATACGAGCATAAAAAGCGAGTTTTCGTTTAATCTGAAATCGGCAGTTATATTTCTTATAATTACGTTTATTTATCTTTTTTCGAAAAAAGTTTTACGAAAAAATATTTCTGCAATTATGCTTATCGTTATTTCGGCTGTTCTCGGAATATTGTTTTACGGTTTAATCTGATTAGTCTATGTCTTTACTTTTGCTGTTTGTAATCTTCATATCGTTTATAGGACTCGGAATACCGGATTCGGTTTTCGGAGCCTCCTGGCCTGCCATATACACGGAATTCGGCATTCCTTATACGTATAATAATTTTGTTTGTATAACCGTTGCTCTTTGTACTACCTGTTCAAGCGTGTTCAGTCACAAAATTCTTACAAAATTTAAAACAGGCAACGTTACCGCTTTCAGTACTCTGCTGACGGCAGCGGGATTGCTTGGTTTTTCGTTTGCTCCCAACATTTATTTTATGATACTGTTTTCGATACCGTTGGGGCTTGGCGCAGGGTGCATAGATTCAGGATTAAATAATTACGTCGCCCTTCATTATAAAGCGACGCATATGAATTATCTTCACTGTTTTTACGGCGTAGGAGTCGCTTTAAGCCCTTTTGTAATGTCCTTTATGTTATCCGGCGACTTAGGGTGGAGAGGCGGATACAGGGTGGTTTTTATCATTCAATTGATAATAGCTGTTATTTGCTTGTTTTCGCTTCCGCTTTGGAAAAAGGTTTCGAATAATACGGAAGAATTTACGGAAGCGGAGAAAAAAGTCAGACTTAAAGACGTCGTAAAAATAAAAGGAGTAAAAATAGGGTGGTTCGTATTCTTTTTCGCTTGCGGATTGGAGTTTACTTGCGGAAACTGGTGTACGACCTTTCTGGTAGAATGTCTGAATTTAGAGAAAAACGTTGCAGCGATAGGATTAACTTGTTATTATGCCGGTCTTGCTTCAGGCAGGTTGACTGCAGGGTTTATTTCAACGCGGGTTTCGCCGTGGAATATAATAAGAATAGGTCTTTTATCTATTTGCATCGGAATAGTGCTTATATTTTTACCGTTACCATACGTTTTTGCGTTTATAGCAATGTTTTTACTCGGTTTCGGCATTGGACCGATTTTTCCGAATCTGACGCATCTGACTCCGATAAATTACGGTAAAGATAATTCGCCCGCTGTGGTCGGAACGCAGATGGCTGCCAGCAATTTGGGCGTTATGGCTGCGCCGTTTATTTTCAGTTTGCTTGCTCAATACGTAAGCGTTAACGTTTTTCCGTACTACGTACTGATTATATTTTGCGCGTTAATATGCTCGATTTTTTTACTGAAACAAAGTTTGGGGATATATAATGGTTATAAGACGAATAAACAGAAAAGATCATGACGAGTTCATAAAAATGTCCGTCGAATTTTACAATTCCGACGCCGTAATCAAATCAGTGCCGAATGAGTATCATGAAAAAGCGTTTACCGATATTTTGACGGACAACACCTACGTCGATTGTTTTATATTCGATTGCGATTCCGAAATCGCAGGATACGGTTTATTGAATAAGTCTTATTCAAGGGAGGCCGGCGGGTTAGTTTTATGGATTGAAGAACTTTACGTTAAAAAACAATTCCGAGGAAAGGGTTTCGGCAGCGAATTTATTTCTTTCGTCGAAAACAACTTTGATTTTAAAAGGTTGAGGCTCGAAGTAGAAAAAGAAAACTATCGAGCCGTAAAAATGTATGAAAGAAACGGGCTATCGTTTTTAGAATACGACCAGATGATTAAAGACCTATAAAAAACAACTGAAAATTTTAGAATTTTCGGATTAATCCTTTAACTTTTCCGAGTATAGATACGTTATCGAAAACCATATCGTTCATGCTGTCGTTTTCGGGATGAAGAATTATTTTTCCGTTACGCTTATAAAAAGTTTTCACCGTCGCGCTGTCGTCTATAAGAGCAACGACGATATCGCCATCTTCGGCATAATCCGTTTTTTCTACAATAATTATATCTTTATCGTAAATACCGGCGTTAATCATGCTTTCTCCGACGACTCTTAACGCGAAGCGGTCAGGGTTATTGCCGAATTCTTCGGGAAGAGGAATATATTCTTCAAAATTTTCAACGGCAAAAACTGGCGTTCCTGCTCGAATAGCGCCTATTAGCGGAACGTTTTTGGAGTCGGAGGAATGCGGTCTACCGACTACGCTTATCGCGCGTTTTTTCAACGGCGATTTTTTTAATAAGCCGCGTTCGGTTAATTTTTTCAGGTAAGAATATGCGGTTGCCGTGGAACTTATATCACACATGGCGCAGATATCCCGAACAGACGGGGGAAAACCGTAACTATCAATGTAGGCTATGGTAAAACTATATACTTCGTCTAATTTTCTTTCTATCTTTCTCATACTTTGATTTTACCACAACGGAAGACGCAAGTCAAACATTTGTTTGCAAATTTTACAAAAAGAGTTATGATATAAACTATAAGAAGCAAAGTTTTTCTCTTACGATAAAAACTTTTAAAACCCTGACGGGTTTTAGCAAAAACTATCGTTTTTGCGCTTCTTGTTTGAAAAAACATCAGTT
>JAEDMA010000089.1 GCA_016295005.1 Christensenellaceae bacterium | reverse complement strand
TACGCGAAGTTCTTTCCACACGACTTTGAAAAAGTCCTTAAAAGAAAGTTCGTTTAAGGCAAGGCTTCTTATTATTGTAACCGACGACTGACCGCCGGCGTTCCCCGCGGTATCCATAAGCATAGGCACGCAGGCTATAAGCACCGTCGGAAGCATCGCTTCGTAGTGGTTCAGGATAAGCCCCGTAAACGTCGCCGAGACCATAAGCAACAGCAGCCACGGAATCCTGCTTAACCATATTCTCCACACCGACTGCTTTAAATATGGTTTTTCCGTCGGCAACATTGCCGCCATCTTCTGAATGTCTTCCGTTGCTTCTTCTTGTATGACGTCTACCGCGTCGTCTACCGTTACTATACCGACAAGACAGCCTTCTTTATCTATTATCGGTATCGCGAGATAGTCGTATTTAGAAAGCATCATCGCAACTTCTTCTTTATCGTCGAGAGTTTCCGCCGTTACTACGGAAGAATCCATTACGTCGGCGATAAGTTCGGTCTTTGACGCAAGCAACATGTCTTTTACCGTTACCACACCGATAAGATGTTTTTTCTTGTCGGTTACGTAGCACGTATATATGGTTTCTTTATTTAATCCCGTTTGCCTTATCTTTTCGAAAGCGGAATCTACGGTCATCGTGGGGGACAGCGCGACGAATTCCGGCGTCATTATAGACCCCGCCGTATCTTCGGGGTACTCTAACAGTTCGTTTATCTGTTTTCTGTTCTCGGGGTCGGAGTTGCGAAGTATCCTTTTTACCACGTTCGCAGGCATTTCTTCTATGACGTCTACCGTATCGTCTAAAAACATATCGTCGATTACTTCTTTAAGTTCTTTATCGGTAAACGCTTTTATCAGATTCTCCTGCATATCGGTGTCGATTTCGATAAATACGTCCGACGCGAGTTCTTTGGGAAGAAGTCGGAAAAACATTATCTGTTCTTTTTCGTTCAGTATTTCTTCCATGAAACTCGCGATGTCGGCAGGCTCCATGTCGAGCAACACTATCCGAAGATCGGCAAATTTTCTGCTCTCTAAACTGTCTTTAAGCCGTTCGAATACCTTTTCGAGTTCTTCGTTCATGGTTATCCCTCCTTTTTCTACGGTAATAAAAAATACCCGCCCGCGGCAGGTATTACGTTATTCTTTCGCTTTTTTGCGGAAACCATACTGGCTTTAGCATCACAGGGCGGTGTAACTGCGTTAGGTTAAGCCTTGCGTTCGACCAAACCTTCTGACCTTCTTATAGTGTCTCCACTACTTCGCGGTAGCAATCCATATCCCTGTGGTAGCCTTACCTACCGGATATTATTTTATTCTTTTGTTTTTTCCTTTTTAAGAATACTTTTTTTTATTGCCGTTGTCAACAATATTATACGCTTTTATAAAAAAAACGGTTATCCTTTTTTTACTGCTCCGGCGTATCTTCTCCGTCTATCTTGCTTTCGTATACGATTTCTCTGTTTATTCCTCTCATATTCAATATAAAATCTTCATATTCGGCGGGGGATATTACGATTACCAGATATTCGCCGTTTTTATTATATACTACGAGTTTATCGCTCTTTTTGAAATGTACGATTTGCGTTACGTCGGCTATTTTGCTCTTCGTTTTTATAAACCCGAAACACGTATATAAGTAATCTCCGCTTATTACGTATCTCCCGTATATCATTATGCTTAAACCGAGTATGGCCAGAAAAAACGTTAAAAGAGCGATTACCATATAAGTTATCGCTTTGAAAGTGTCGGGGAGATAGACGACAAAGTTATATACGTTCCATATTCCGCCGGCAAACGCCGCCGCCACAACCAGCGCAAGCAACAAATATACTATTTTACCGTATCTGAATCTGTATTTCTTCATACCATACATTTTAATATATAGGGATAATAAAATCAACGGGATATCCTAAAATTTTTTATTTTTTTTGTCGGATTTTCTTTTTTTTAAAAAAACGGTTTTGTCCGGACGGATATTTGCGGATTTAGCCCGATAAAAATAACCGTTAAGGTTGACTTTTTTCCGTTTAAAAGTTAAAATATTGTAGTAATAAATTCGGAGAAGCATTATGAAAAAGATTTTTATCGTAGGCAGTCTTAACATGGACCTCGTTATAAACAGTCCTTACATGCCCAAGGCGGGCGAAACCATTACCGGCAGCAACTTTATGACCAACGGCGGCGGAAAAGGCGCAAACCAGGCAACCGCTTGCGGGAAACTCGGCGGTAACGCGGTTATGTGCGGCGTCGTCGGCAACGATTCTTTCGGCGAAACACTCATAAACAACCTTAAATCTTCGGGCGTGGACACGACCTTTATAAGAAAACAGGAAAACGTTTCCACCGGTATTGCCGTTATCGTGGTTGCGGAGGGGGATAACAGAATTATTCTCGATAAGGGAGCCAACGCTCACCTGACGGAAAAGGATATTGACGCGGCTTTATCCCACGCAGAAAAAGGGGATATTTATCTTACACAACTGGAAAACCCCATAGATATTATCGGGTACGGACTTAAAAAGGCTAAAAGTTTAGGTCTTTATACCATTCTTAACCCCGCGCCCGCAAACGTGGATATTGCTGAATACTTTGCTTACGTCGATTTAATTACTCCCAACGAAACGGAATGCGAAATTTTCGGCGGCAAAGATAACCTTTTTAAAAAGGGTATCAAAACGGTTATTACCACGCTCGGAAGCAAAGGTTACGAAATCGCGACGGAAAATTCTTCGGTTGTTTATCCTTGCCTGAAAGTTAAGGCTGTGGATACCACCGCCGCCGGCGATACTTTATGCGGCGGACTTTCGGTAGGTCTTGCGGAAGGTAAATCGCTCGAAGAAAGCATCGCGTTCGGCAGCAAGGCGGCTTCTATCGCGTGTACCAGAAGGGGAGCGCAGCAGTCTGTTCCCACGAGAGCGGAAGTAACGGAGTACGCCGCCGATTAACCCGACAGGATTTTTTCCGTTCGGAAAGAGAAAAAAATATTTAAAAAAATTAAAAAAATAAGTCGAAAAATTGTTGCATAAAATTTTTTTATGTGTTACAATAGCCGAAGTAAGTTGAGAGGAAAGAAAAATGAAAAGAGCGTTATGTATTAAAGTTCATACCGGAAATCCGAAATCGCTCGGATATTTTTCTCTTTTTTCTTCTTTTAATATTCGTGTTTTTTAAGTCCTTTAAAAAAGGACTTTTTTTTTGGTAAAAAACTAAAGAAGATATTTTATTTTAGGGAGGTAAACAAATGAACAAAAACGGTTTAGTCTTTAACGTAGAAGACAGACCCAAATTCGCGCAGGTACTCGTATTTGCGTTGCAACAACTCCTTGCGATTATGGCGGCTACCATAGCGGTTCCGGCAATCATAGGGAACGGTATGTCGGCTTCCGCCGCTTTATTCGGAGCAGGCGTAGGTACGTTAGTGTACTTACTTTTCACTAAATTCAAAAGCCCGGTTTTCTTGGGTTCGTCTTTCGCGTTTTTGGGTTCTATGTCGGCGGCTTTCGCGGGCGGCGTTTCCGCATCCGCAGGATTTTTAGGTCTTATCATCGGCGCTACGATGGCAGGGCTTGTTTACGTAGTCATCGCGGTAATCGTTAAATTCGCAGGCGTTAAATGGGTTAACAAACTTATGCCCGCGGTCGTTATCGGACCTACCGTTGCTATAATCGGGTTATCCCTTGCAGGCAACGCGGTTAAAGATATGGTAGGGGGTTCGGCAGGATTTGTTGTATTCGACCCTGATCTCGGTTCTTACTTAATGAACGGAAACGGGTTGGCGTGCCTTTGCTGCGGTCTTGTAACTTTAGCGGTTACGATGATTTGCTCGGTCTACGGTAAAAAGTTCGTTAAAATGATACCTTTCGTAATCGGTATCGCGGCGGGATACGTTGTCGCATCCGTATTCACCCTTGCAGGAATACCTATTATAGACTTCTCTAAATTCAATTCTATGCAATGGTACCCCGATTTCACTTTCGTAGAAGCGTTCTTTAAGGGCGGCTACGACTTCGGCGCCGGCAATATAGGTTCTTATATCGGAACGATTGCGGTTGCTTACGTACCGGTTGCTTTCGTAGTATTCGCGGAACACATCGCAGACCACAAAAACCTCTCTTCCATAATCGGCAGAGACCTTCTTGAAAAACCCGGTCTTCACAGAACGTTACTCGGCGACGGAATAGGTTCTATCACAGGCGCGTTATTCGGCGGCTGCCCCAACACCACTTACGGCGAATCGGTAGGCTGCGTGGCAATCTCCGGCAACGCTTCGGTGGTAACCATTCTCGCAACCTCGATTATGGCTATCGTGGTATCCTTTATAGGGCCTTTCTCGACCTTCCTTGCAACGATACCTTCCTGCGTAATGGGCGGCGTCTGCATAGCGCTCTACGGCTTCATCGCGGTATCCGGTCTTAAAATGATACAAAAGGTTGACCTTGGCGACAATTGCAATCTCTTCGTGGTATCGGTTATACTTATCGCCGGCGTAGGTTCGCTCTGCATGTCCTTCGGTAAAATCAAATTGACGCAAGTAGCGTGCGCGCTTATCCTCGGCATACTTACCAACCTGCTCTGCGCAAAAGCGAGAAAATCGCACGACGTGGAAAACGGCAAAAACTGCGAAACCTGCACTGAAGAAAAGAGCGAAGAACTTTGCGCCGCTTGCAAAGACGACAAAGCCGAATAATCGCAACAAAATAACGTAATAAAACATAAGCGTAAAAAGAGCGAAGAAAATTCGCTCTTTAACGCTATCTTATATCTAATAAGGAGAAAATCATGAAAGATTATAAAAACGTTCACATTCTGGATCACCCGCTTATCAGACACAAACTCGCGATTATAAGAGATAAAAAAACCAACACCAAACAGTTCAGAGAAATCGTCGGCGAACTCGCAACGCTTATGGCTTACGAAAGTTTCAAAGACGTTCCCACTCAGGAAATCGAAGTGGAAACTCCGCTCGAAGTTACCAAACAAACCGTCGTTAAAGAAAATTCTATAGCAATCGTTCCGATTCTTCGCGCGGGACTCGGAATGGTTGACGGTATTTTAACCCTTTTCCCCGCGGCAAAAGTAGGCCATATAGGGTTGTATCGCGACGAAGAAACTCTCGAACCTCAAGAATATTATTGCAAACTTCCTACCGGAATCGAAAATAAAGTCGTTATGGTGGTCGACCCCATGCTTGCTACCGGCGGCAGCGCTTGCGACGCCATCAAAATGCTTAAAAAACGCGGCTGTAAAAAAATTAAACTTATGTCTATAATAGCCGCTCCCGTAGGCGTGGAAAAGGTTGCGGAAGAATACCCCGACGTGGAAATCTACGTTTCCACGCTCGACAGATGCCTTAACGAAAACGGTTACATACTTCCCGGTTTAGGCGACGCGGGCGACAGAATTTTCGGAACTAAATAACGTTTTCCGAACGCCCGATTAAACGTAAAATTAATCAGAATTTAACGCCCGACGGTTGGTCGGGCGTTTATTGTTAAGAGAAAACCACCGTCCGTAGCGGTGGAATTAAAGTTTTCGGGGGGAAAAATAATATATTATAAACTATAAGAAGCAGTCTTTTGCTTTACGGCAAAATACTTAAAAGATGCAAGCATCTTTTTGCAAAAACTATCGTTTTTGTGCTTCTTGTTTGAAAGAACATCAGTTTTGCTTGAAAATGCGCTTCGCGCGCTTTCAGACAAAACTTTCGGTAT
>JAEDMA010000008.1 GCA_016295005.1 Christensenellaceae bacterium | reverse complement strand
TGATACTCCCCTATAAAAATGGCTATTTATCAACTGTTTGTTGTGACATAGCCTTATTTTTTAACCGCGGCGGAAAGCAGGTTATTTTTTGCAGACGACGATTTTTTATTGTAAAAAACGGCTTTTTCTCGGTTTTAATCGTAAAACGCAGGATTAAAAACGTTTATTTGACGGCGAAACGTTCTTTGACTCTTAAAAAGCAAAAAAACGAATATTTCAAGCAGTTTTAGTTATTCTATATATGATTTATTTATGATATAATCTATACAAATAATCTTCGACGCGATAATGCGGATAAACAGGCGTTTTATTGCAAGCGGTTTCGTTTGTCGGGTTTCGTAAGCGGCGGTTTCGGTTTGCAAAAATACGGCGACGTTCATTGCGGATTTTGATTTTAATTTTTATCGTAACTTTATAATTAAAAAATATAAGGAGAACAGGTGTGAAAATTACGGAACTTTTTAACGAAAAACAAAACAATCTTAAATCGGCAAAGCCGATAACGATTGCTTTTATCGGTGACAGCGTAACTCAAGGTTGTTTCGAGTGCTACGTTAAAGGGGATAAAATCGTTCCCGTGTTCGACTATAAAAACGCGTACAGTACGAGAGTAAGAGAAATTCTTAACGTTTTATACCCGAGCGTACAGATAAACGTAATAAACAGCGGCGTATCGGGGGATAGCGCGACGGGCGGACTTAATCGGTTAGAACGCGACGTTTTGTCGTATAATCCCGATTTGGTTGTGGTATCTTTCGGACTTAATGACAGTCTGCGGGGGAGCGGCGGTTTAATCAAATACGCCGATTCGTTGAGTAAAATCTTTGACAAACTCGCCGAAAGCGGAACGGAAACTATTTTCCTTACGCAAAACTATATGTGTACCGAAATTGCCCCGTCTATAAAAGACGAGCAATATAAAATTCAGGCGGAACAGTGCGCGAAGTTGCAAAACGACGGCGTTCTTAAAGAATATTACGACAAAGCCAAAGAACTTTGCCTTGAAAAAGGTGTAAAAGTATGCGATACCTATTCGGTATGGGAAAAGATGAACTCCGCGGGCGTAAAGGTTACAGGACTATTATCGAATTTGCTTAATCACCCGATAAGAGAATTTCATTATTATATAGCGATTAAACTTATCGAAACCGTTTTCGGAGTTTAAAAAACAATAAAACGAATATTTCAAGCAGTTTTAATTATTCTATATATAGTTTTTTTGTGTTACAATCAATAAAAATAAGTTATGGGAATATTGAAAATGAAAAGGATTTCGGTCGTTATAGCGATTATTTTATCAGTTTTGTGTATCGCGGGGTGCGGCGGCAAAACGAAAGAAACGGTAGAAAAAGAAAGTTTTGTTTTAGGTTTAGGCGATACTTTTAATATCGGGGAATACTTAAAGGAATCGGAAATTGTTACGGAAAACGTAGAAAGCGGAAACGAAAGCGTTTTATCTTTTTCGGACGGAATACTGACCGCCGAAAAGACCGGGTTAAGCAAGGTTACCGCTTCCACCGAAGATAAAAACTACGTTTATACGATAAGCGTAGTCGAAAACGCCGTTACGGAGTTTAAAATCAATCGGGGATACTTTTACGGTAAAAAGGTTGTGTTTTACGGCGACAGTATTTCGGCAAAGGTGGGAGTAACGAGCGGAACCGATTATATAGACAATTTAACCGAAAAATTAGGAATAAATTCCGAAAGGTTTTCCGTCGGCGGAGCGCTTTACACTCATTGGACGGCGTTAGGGTATAACCGCGAAAGTTGTTGCAATTTAATAGTAAATCATTCGGAATACAATAAAAACGCGGACTACGTCGTGTTGTTTTTCGGCACGAACGACTTCGGACGCAGGGTGAATATCGGAAAAGATACTGATAACCCGCAACAGTTAAACGACGTTAAAACGTTTAAAGGGGCGATAAACTTCGCAGTAAGAAAGCTTCGCGAAGAAAACCCCGAGTTGAAAATTTTACTGCTTACGCCGTTAATCCGCGCGGACAGAAGCCTTGTAAATGATATAGGCGTAAGTCTTTCCGAATACGTGAACGCGGTCGTTCGTATGGGCGAACTCAACGACGCAAGAGTTATCGATTTATACAACCTGTTTACCGCCGAAGAGATTGCCGCGGGGAACGGTTATACTACCGATTCGCTTCACATAAACGCGAAAGGGCATTTAAGACTTTCAAATTATATTTTAGGTTACGACAAGGTTTCGGAAAATTAAAAAAACTTAATTTACGCGGTGTTTCTTCCGATAATTCAAGGGGGAAACGCCGTATTTGTTTTTAAAACAAACGGAAAAGGTTGTGTAATCGCTGAACCGGCAAGCCGCCGCGAGAGCGGATACCGACACGTCGGTATTTATAAGTTGCAACGCCGCGTATTCCATACGTTTATTTATAAGATACGCCTTTGGCGACATTTTAGTAAACTCTTTGAACTTATGGCGAAAATAGTCTATCGAATATCCGTTGGCGGCGGAATAATCGGCAAAATCCATTTCGCTTAAAAAATAATCGTCTAAATATTTTACCGTCTGGGATATAAAATCGCTTAAATTTATGTTTTGCAAAACGTTTCTTTCGATTTCTAAAAATAAGCAGGCAAGCAGATTTTCTATTACCGTAACGTATCCTTTTTTTCTGTTTTTTATTTCGTCGGCGATTATCGAGAAAAACGCCTGCCCGTTTGCCGACATTACCGAGTGCAATATCTGTTCGGGTACGTTATCCGTTTTATCCGCGCTGAACACGAGCGAAATAAAAGTGGATTTTTCCGTGTGCATTTTATAATGCGCGACGTACGGGGGAATAATAAGACACGAACACGCGGAAAATTTGTATCTGGTGTTTTTGTTTTGCTTTCTGTTTTTCGATAAATATAACGATACGTCGCGGCGGTAGGTGTCGGAGCCTACGTCTTCCGTCACGTTGTCGTCCACAATGCAATAACCTTTACCCGAAAAATAGTAGGTAAGTTCGTATCCGTCGTGAATATGAGTGGCGATTTCTTCGTTTTTTTTCATATTATTCAGAATCATATAATTAATTTTTAACATATCGTTCTCCAAATACCCCATAAATGATTATTACGCTTAAAACAACGATTTTTCGGGTTAAAACGGGTAAATTTAATTAAAAACAGCCAAATCGTTAAAAGTATTTTCGTTTTCGTTTTTTTGATTATACCACGAAAAAAACAAAAAATCAAATATTCCTGACAGTTTTTGATATTGTGCGCGGGATTACATACTGCTATAATGAAATCACAACTGATTTTTAATAATAAGGGGGCGTATGTAATGACGAACGAAAAAACGTCGTCGACGAGGCTTGCGACAGATAAAAAACCTAAAAGAAGAATGACGGCAAACGCGTGGCAGTTGGTTGGACTTGCCATGCTTTCGGTCGTGTTTTTAGGATTGTTCAATTATATCCCCATGGCGGGAATTCTTTTCGCGTTTAAAGACGGCGACGGCTCGTTCAACGTAGTAAAAGACATGTTGTCCGCTCCCTGGACTTTAAGTAACTTTACGAATCTGTTTCAAGACGAAATATTCTGGACGACCTTCGGTAACACGATTTCCATTAATTTATTGCTGTTATTGTTCAATTTTCCGATGCCGATAATTTTTGCGCTGCTTCTTAACGAAATGCAAAACAAGCCTATAAAAAAGGCGGTTCAGACGATTTCGACCTTTCCGCACTTTATTTCTTGGACGGTGTTCGGCGGCATTATTCTGCTTATGACGGACATGCGCGTAGGCGTGGTAAATCCTATTCTGGAACTTTTAGGGTTATCTTCCGCGGAAAACCCCGTGGACTTATATCTGCCGCAGTATTTTTATCCCAAAATAATCATCGCAAGCATAATTAAAGGCGTGGGTTGGGGGTCGATTATTTACGTCGCGGCGATTTCCGGTATCGACCAGAGTTTATACGAAGCGTCGGCGATAGACGGCGCAAACCGTTTCAAACAAATGCTGCACATTACTTTGCCGGGGATAGTCCCTACGATTTTAGTTTATCTGTTACTGAATATCGCGAATATTTTAACAAACTCTTTCGAACAGTTTTACGTTTTCCAGAACAACGCAAATCTCGAAACGACGAGAGTCCTCGCGACGTATATGTACGACCTGGGTTTCGGCAGTTTAAGAAAATACTCGACGGCGACGGCGCTTTCTTTATTCGAAGGAATAATCTCTCTGGTACTCGTTTTCTCGACGAATACTATCGCAAAAAAAACAACGGGAAGGGGGATATTATACTAATGGAAAACTCGATTAAGAACTCGATTAAGATGAACAAAAAGAAAAATGGCGGACTTATGTATAAGTTCGGCGTATGGGACGTGATAATTTATATCGTGATGATAACCTTTTCGCTTATCGCGCTGTATCCCTTTGTTTACACTTTAGCGGGGAGTTTAAGTTACGCGCTCGATATTACGCGGAACGGTCCCGTATTTTTAATACCCAGACAATTTTCTCTCGCGAGTTATCACGTCGTTTTAATCGACGGAAGATTGTATCGGTCGCTGATTAACACCATCGTTTCGACTATCGGCGGTACAGTTTTAGGTCTTACCGTTACGAGCGGAATCGCTTATGCTCTCGCGAGCAAAAGATTAGTTTGCAAAAAGTTTTTCTGGACTTTCAACATTATACCTATGTTTATAAGCGGGGGAATGATTCCTCTTTACATTACCATAAGAATGTTGGGACTTTTCAACAACTATCTCGTTTATATAATACCGTCGGCGTTTTCGGTTTTCAACATGATAATTCTTTCGAGTTTTTTCAGGGGAATAGACGACAGTTTATACGAATCGGCGATACTCGACGGGGCAAGCGAACTTAAAATCTGGATAAGCATTTATCTTCCGCTGGCAAAACCCGCTTTGGTTACCGTCGCGCTCTGGATTGCGGTAGGCAAATGGAACAGTTACATGCAGACTATGCTTTACACGAACAGAGAAGAAAGCATGTGGCTTTTGCAGTTCTATCTTATGAGATTGATAAAAGACGGAGACGTTCCGTCCGACAGGGGCAGCGACGTTCTGGCGATAAACTCGCAGACGTTATCGTTCGCGGCGATTATAATTTCTTCGCTTCCCATTATGGTTTTATACCCGATTTTATCCAAATACTTTACTAAGGGCATAATGCTCGGCGCGGTAAAAGGATAAGGGGCGGCGTTAAATAAAAGAATATAAGGAGAATAATATGAAAAAATTTTTATCGGTTGCGTTATCGATGTTGATGGTTTTCGGTATGGTCGGTTGCGGCGATACAGGGCATAGAAACGACGGAGAATACGTTCCGCGTTTTTCCACCGATTACGATAAAGACGTGGACAGTTGGCTTCAGGTTGACCCCGGCGACGAAGATATTACTATAAGATGGTTCTTCGATTACAGCGTTGCCGACGAAAATCTCGAACAACTCATCTACGACAGAACGGGCGTAAACGTCAAGTTCGAAAGCGCGATGACGAGCGACCACAGCGAACTTACCACGATGATTTCGGGCGACGATTTACCCGACGTTATAACCGTGGCGGATTCGTCGCTGCGTATTCAACTTGCGGAAGAAGGGTATTGTTACCCGCTTAACAAACTCGCTGAATATTACGCTCCGAGTATGATTGACAGAGTTACCGAAGACCACTGGAAACATTACAGAGCGTCCGACGACAACACTTACGCGTTAAGCAGTAACTTTTACAGCGACGCGGATATCTCTACTATGGAAGATCTCGGCGCGGAAGGTTACGCCGCGAGAGATATTGCCGTAAGAAAAGATATTTTAGATGCTTATATTGCGTATAAAACTTCCCGCGATTCTTCTTTTAACCCCGATACGACGATTACTAAACCGAGCGGATTTCTGGAAATGTGCCTGTGGGCGAAGAGCAATTACGGATTTACTCCGAGCGATCCCACGGTTTGTTTCGCGCCTTTCTATTCGTCGGGCGAAGAATTGAGTTACAGCATAACCGCTTTAACGGAAATGATGGGGTACGCTCCCGAAGACGTAAACGGCGACCTTACCTATCTTTACGGGTCCAAGGCTTTCAAAGACGCTATTTCTTTTATGAACGCCATGTATAAAAACGGGCTTGTTTCTTCGCAAAACTTTCAGTGGGAAGCGGGGGAGATGACGACTTCTTTGCAACGCGATAAGCCGTTTGTGTTAATAGGCGGAACGCAGGTAACCCATTTCGGGCAGGTAGCGCTGGAAAGCGATAACTACAACGCGGTAACCGATACGGTAGACCCGTCCTGTCAATACGTAACGGTACTTCTTACCAACGAAAACGGCGACGTGCCTTTGCTTCAGAACTATAACAGAAAAGGGTTGTATCAGTCTATGATTACCACTAACTGCGAACGAGAAGACAGGGTTATAAAAGTGTTCGATTACCTTTTCAGCGAACAGGGTCAGCGCGAAGCGATGTACGGGTCTGCCGATAATTACGAATGGGTGTTAAGACCGGGCGAAACCGATCCCGATACGGGAAAAGCAAGCACCTACGGCGTTATCAAAACGACGGACGCTTTTAAGGCGACTCTTCCTTCTCTCGTTAAAAATCAGAGAGTTCAGGCGTTGGGTATAAGAAGAATTACTCCCTTTTCCAACGCGGCTTACGGGCGTATGGTTTCTAAAGAAGACGACTTTATCGGAATGAGACACCCCGTAGACTGGATTTTATATCAGAACAAAAGCACTTATTTCGGTTACACTTACAATCAGGCGGATTTCGATTTTACCCTTACCAGTACCGACAGAAAAGTTTTAAATACCTACGCAAAACAGCAGTCGGAGATATTTAATATATGGAAAATCGCCGTTCCGAAACTTATTATGGCGACAGACTCGGCGCAGTTTGAAAACATATTCGGCAAAGCGCTGAAAGATTCCGAAAGCAAGGGCGCGACCGAGTGGATGAACACGAGAAATCAATTCTTTAAGGAATATAAACAAAGCAGAAATATGCAGTTCGCTTATCCGAAGAACAGAGCCGATTATATTGCTCCCGAAGTCAAACTGCGCGGTAACGCCGAAAACGCCATCGCGCGTCCGTCTTACGTTTATAAGGTGGAAAGTAAATGAGTAAAACGATAATAAAACGGTTAAGTATTGTAGTTCTTGCGGCAATGGTTTTCGGGTTGTTTTCGGGATTTATATCCAAAACGCCCGTAAGAAAAACGTACGCCGACGAAATTAAAAAAGTCAATCACGATTTGTCCGTTAAAGATATTACTTTCGAAAAATACCCTAACGTTAAAGTGGGTATAACGATAGTAGACGAAACGACCGATTTATCCGTTAAAGTCGGTCCCGAAACGGATGAAGATTTTTATCCCGAACACAAAAAATGGAACGGTATTCCTACCGTTGCGAAGGCGGGCAACAATATTTTCGTCGCCTGGTACACGGGCGGCAAAGGGGAGCCCGATACGGATAACTATATATGCGTTGCGGTAAGCGCCGATATGGGCGTTACCTGGAAAAACCCCTGGATGGTTATTACAGGTTCTCCGCTCGGAATCGTTTGGCCGATATTTTATAAAAACGGCGCGGGCGAACTTTGCCTTATCTACGGCGACAACAAAATGACAGGTTCGCAGATGATTAAACTTTATAACGCCGACGGTCCGCTCGAAAACATTACCTATTCTTATCCGAAGGTTACGGGCGCGAAAATGTCGGTTACCTGTAAACCAACTCTTCTTTCCGATGGAAGAATTTTAGCCGCTTACGGAAACAACGCATTCGACGGTATTCCGACCACCATTATTAAATCCGAAGACGACGGCGAAACCTTTTCCGCGTACAGAGTAATAAAGTCCACCGTGGAAGACAGATATCACGATTTCGCCGAAGTGTCTATCGTAGAAAAGAAAGACGGAAAACTGTGGGCGCTTATAAGGCTTTGCGACGGTATGAGCATGGAACAGTCTTTTTCTTCCGACGGCGGCAATACCTGGACGAGAGCGACTAACGATCTGGCTAATCCGCCGTTCTATTCTCCCGGAAGCAGGTTTTATATGGCGAGATTAAAGTCGGGGAATCTTCTTTTCGTAACGAATATGCAGGGCAGGAACACCGACAGAAGAAATATGACTTGCTGGCTCAGCGAAGACGACGGCGAAACCTGGCCTTATTTGTTGCAGTTAGACCCGACTCAATCGTCGTATCCCGATTTTTATCAGGACGACGACGGATTGATTTATATGGTTCACGACCGCGAACGATACGGCGAAGGCGGTATCAGAATGCATATCTTCACCGAAGAAGACGTTAAAAAAGGCGAGTTTTGCACGAAAAACGCAAAGCAGGGAATAATTATCGCGAAGATAGATTACAGTTACGGCGATATCGTTTCGGTAAACGGCGCGTTTGAAAAAGTAGAAAAGTATAAAGTCGGCACGGATATAAAGGATATTTTAAAGAATAAGCCTACCACCATAAACGTTACCGACGATAACGGAAAAAATTACACGCTTACGGGAAGATACCGCGTGTCCGGTTATGATAAAAATAAGGCGGGAACGTACACCGCGTATTTTACTTCGACGGAAGAAATGCCGTCTAAATTAAAAGACGGGTACGGAGCGTTGAAGTTCAGAATCGTTCTGGAAGATTCGGGGGCAGGCTGCTCTTCGTCGTTAAACGCCGGTTTAATTATTCCGATGGTTTTATTCGGCGGCGCGGCGATAGCATTGTTAATGAAAAAAATTTTTTTACAAAATAAAAAACTTAAGGAGGGAAAACGTGAAAACATTACACAAAGGTAAGATTATAGGGTTGATTATTGCCGTTGCCGTTTTATTTGCGAGCGTTATGGCGGTGATTTTTCCTTATAACAAAACGCATGCTACGGCAGAGACCGCTGAAGGTTATACCGTGGCAAAGGACGCCGACGGAAATTTCGTCGGTATAGGGCTAAAAGGCAGTTTCGACGGTGCGTTTTACGCAGGAATAAAAAAGGACGTAACCGAATTCGGAACGGGGATTACAGGCGTTGCCGTAGAATACAGACTTAAAACCACGGTGTTCGATAAGGAGAACGGCGGTTTGCTTATTCACCTGAATACCGAAGGGAGAACGAAAGATTTCGTTACGAGAGTTTACGCTTTCGTGGGGGAAACCACCAACAGAATGATGAACGCTCATGCGGGACTTACCGCGGCGCAATGCGACGGAGTAAGCCGTTATTTTATAAAGGATAACGGCGATATTACCACTTTGGCTTTTTCGAGAAACAACAACAGGGTTACTATTCCGAGAGAAACTTCGGGTACTATGGTATTACCATGGGCGCACATGACGGACAGTACCAACGGTACTATTACTACTACCGACCCCGAATTGCGAATCGTCATCATCACAGACTTGTCTGCCGACACCGGCAATACGAGAGCCGACCAGGGGATTACTATCGAAAACATATCCACTTACACTTATAGTGGCGACGTTGCCGAAGTAGTAACGGGTTTTTCCGCTAAAAATCTTACTTATACTACCGACGCGGAAGATACGACAGCCGACGTAAATTTAGCAGATATAAAAAAGGGTAAAACGGTGTTTTGTTCGAGAGAATGGAATACGAGCGTAAGCGTAAAAAATTACTTAACCGATACCGATAACAGCAACGTCGGTCTTATCGAATTCGAAAAATTGAAAACGATAAGTTTCGTAAGCGAAAAGGAAACTACGACGAAGGCTTTAAGAGAGGGCAAACGGGTTTCCTTCGATACCGTCGAGGTATCCGGTAAAACGTTTATCGGCTGGACTTCCGACACCGAAAACCTTACCGATTTATACGGAGCGGGTTCGGTCGCGACCGTTACGGGCGATATTACGTACACCGCCGTCGGCGTGAATTATAATATGAAAGACGGCGCGGCGATAAAACTTCGCGCGGGCAGTAACGGCATAAGATTTATAAGCGAAATCGCCTCTTCCGATTATAATCTTATCAAAAATTACGTTACCGCTATGGGAACGCTCGTGTTGCCGACGAAATATCTCGAAAACAAAGAGTTCGTTTTAGAAAATTTCATCGAAAACAAAACGGTGGCGAACATTGTTAAAACCGCCGACAATGGTTGGTTTGCAGAAGAAAACGGCAATTACTCGTACGTCGGGGCGATGGTAAACGTAAAAGACGAAAACACTAATCTCGATTTCTCTGCAAGGGGGTATCTCGTCTTAAAATACAGCGATGATTCTACCGCTTACGTTTATACGCCTTTCGATAAAGTGAACAATTCTCGTTCGATGTATAGGGTTGCGGAAGCGGCTTTCGGGGCGGCGGAAACCACCGACGATCAGAAAGCGATATTAAAAACTTATTTCGATAAAGTTGCGGATTTAACCGTTACGGAAACCGAAGTAGAAAAAGCCAACGGAAACGCTTCTTATACGGTTGAAAGCGGAAACGTTTTAACGGACGGAACTGTTTCGACGGTAATTATAAAGGGCGAAGTAAAAGTTCTTACCCTTAACGGAGTAAGAATTTCCTTGAACGCTTCGGTTATAAGCGAGATAGAAATTAACGGATTAAAATACGGCGTAACCGACGTTTCTATGACGACGGAAAACGGCGAAACAACCGTTTCGTTCAAACTAACTTTGAATGCATAAAAGGGGGAAAATATGAAAAAATACTTAAAACCCGAGTTTACTTACGTAAAAATCGTCGAACGGGAAGTGCTTACTAACTCCGTTCCCGGCGAAGACGTTTTTAACGACATTATCTGGGAAAACGTTTAACGTTCAGGTGGAAAATGAAAAAATCAGCATATAAAAATATATGGGTAATTATACTTTCTTTTCGCGATAAGCCTTTTATCGGCTTTCGGCGTAAGTAAAGTCGCGCAGGCGAAAGCGGAAGAATTTACCGATTATACTGTTGTTAAAGACGCAGACGGGAACTTCGTCGGAATAAAATTGAACGATTCTTTCGACGGAACGCTTTACGCGGGCATAAAAGACGGCGTTACGTTAACCGGGGCGGGAATGCAGTACGCCGTTCTGGAATTCAGACTTTCCGATTCCGTGTACGATAAAGAAAACGGCGGCTTGCTTATTCAGATAAGTTCAAAAGGCAATACCGACTGGACTTTTATGCGCGTATTCGTCTTTGCCGACGACACGAGCAATAACAGGTTTTACAGCGCGCATACCGCTTTAAGCGCAAGCAGAAAGGATAATTTAATTTTGGAAGACGGCAGCGTGGCTACCGTAGACGCGGTAAAATCGAGAAACCGCGGCAATTTTCCCAAAGACGTTGCGGGGACTTTAGTTATTCCCTGGAAAAACATGAAAGACGTTACGTCCGATTACTTTACCGTCACGAATCCCAAGTTAAGAGTTTTAATCGCGTTGGACGTTTCCGCGGACACCGCGGCGGGCGCGGTAGGCGAAGGGATTTCCGTAGGGAAAATAGCGACTTATACCTATAAAGATAACGTTGCGACCGTCGTTTCCGGGTTATCCACGAAAGATTTGACCTATACTTCCGACGCCGAAAATATCGACGCCGACGTAAACCTGGCCGATATAAAAAACGGTAAAACGGTTTACGCTACGAAAGAATGGAACACTGCGATAAGCGCAAAAAATTATCTTTACGACGAAGACGAAAGCAACATAGGTCTTATAGAATTCGTGAAGGATTGCCCTTATAAAGTTACGGTCAATCGCCTTGATTCCGACGGCGCGAGCGTTTCCGACGACAACACCGCCGAAATATCGTTTGACGGAACGAATTTTACCTATAAAATTGAAACGGAAATCGAGGGATTTACCTTTTTAGGGGTTGACGGCGATTTGCCGCTTTCAGGCTTGCTTACCGAAGATATTACCGTTACTTTACGATATTCGAGAGAAGCTTACGATAATTACGACGTGATTACCGACTTCGAAGGCAATTTCAAGGGAATAGATATTAACGATTCCCTTGACGGGGCAATGTATTTCGGTATAAAGGGCGACGCCGAACTCGGCGACGACCCCATTATTAACGCCGTAACCGAATTCAAACTTTCAAACACTATTTACGATTACGAAAACGGCGGACTTTTAATTCAGTTCAGCACGGTGGGTTACGCGCAATTCAACACGCAGGTAGAAATTTTCGTGAACGGCAGCAACAACAACTTTTTCAGAGTGGCGACGGCGTTAAAATCGAGCAGAACCGATCTGATGATATTCGAAGACGGCTCGGAAGGCAGTATTTCGATAAGCAAAGGGAGTAACTGCGCGAGAATACCCGCAAACGTTTCGGGTACCTGGATGATTCCCTGGAAAGTTATGTTAAACAATACGCACGGGTCTATCGACGGCAAAATTTCTCCGCAGATGAGAGTTGCCGTGCAAACCGATTTATCTATTATCAGCGCGCAGGGTAACGAAGGTAACGGCATAAGCATAGGCGTTATAGCGACTTATGTCAATAAAGATAACGACGTAACCGTAGTCAAAGGAATTTCTACCAAAGACTTAAACTATTCTTACGACGAAAACACCGAGGGAGACGTGAATATTGCGGATATAACGAGGGGAACGAGAGTTTTCAACAGATATAAATGGAACGACGCGATAAGCATAAGAAATTATCTTTTAGACACCGATTTGGTAACTGTAAGCAAAATGGAATATAAAAGGGCGAGTACCGTTCAGATACCCGTAAATTACGTCGACGAAAACGGGGAAACTCTTTCCGCATCGGGTTTTGCAAAGGTGGTTTACGGCGCGGAAGGACTCGAGTATACGGTAAATATTCCCGAAATTATAGGTTACGACTATAAAACGTCGGATAAGCCGTTGACGGGCGTAATCGCCGCAGGCACCGATTTAACGAACTTCGTAATCAATCTTACTTACGAAAGAACGCCGCAGAAAATCACTCTTAAATTCGTAAACGAAAACGGCGAAAAGATTAAAGACGACAGAATCGTCGATTGTTATTATAACGAGTACGTAGAAATCACTCCCGACGAAATCGGCGGTTACGAATACGTTTCGTCGTCGAGAAAACTTAAACTTACGGTGCTGAATAACTACACAATAGTTTTAACTTACGCTAAAAGCGCGGGCGGTTGCGGAAGCAATCTCGATATAGGGTTATATTCCTGTTTTGTACTTTTAACGATAGTATCCGCGCTCGTAATAATTAAAAAGAAAGGAAAGAAAAATTAAAACCGATTACTATGGAAAAATACCTGATACACGATTTTGCTCCGTCTTTTGCGAGAGAGCCGGTAATACGGCTTTTAAAAAGCGGAAAACTTATATGTTCCTTTTTAAGCGGCGGAACGACCGAGCCGCAGAACGCCAACGTCGTTTTAACTTCCGTATCGAGCGACGGCGGTAAAACCTGGACGGACCCGAAAGTCGTCGTTTCACACTCTCAGAGGGGGTGCTGGGCAACGGAGATTTTCACCGAAACGGAAAAGCCGTTTATCGCCGTTCATACTTACAACACGAACGATTATCGCATAGAACATTACAGAGAACTTCAGACCTTTCGTCAGTTTATCGACGACGACGGCAACGTTATCGGCGAACCCGTTTCATTTACTTCGGGATTAAACGGCGTAAGTTTAAGACAAGGCGTGGTTATGAGTAGCGGCGAGTGGATTTTCCCCTTATACTGGCAGGAAGTTTTATACGACTTCGACTGGAAGTACGACACGAGCGATAAGCACGCGGGTCAAAACAGATATCCTTTCCGTTGCGGCGTTGCCATAAGCGGAGATAACGGGTTTACGTTTCAGAGATACGGGTACCTGTACGAAAAAAACGGGCTTTGGGAACCGAACTTGATCGAACTGGAAAACGGGCATATAATGATGCTTATGCGCCCCGACGACGGGTGTTATCTCTATCGGGCGGACAGCTACGATTACGGCAGAACCTGGACGAAAGCCGCCGTAACGGACATATTAAATCCGCATACGAAACCGACGTTGTTTAAGATAGATGACACCGTATTTTTAATAAACAATTTTTCGGACTGCGTAGGGCTTAAAAACAGAAACCGTTTGCAGATACGTTCGACGACGGACGGCAAAACATGGAAGTACGTATTAAACGTTACGGGCGACGAAGAAAACTTTTTCTATCCGCACGCCGCGGTAGATTACGCAAACCGCGTGGTTTACGTCGCTTACGAAAACGCAAAGCAACATTATCTCGCGAAAATCGGGTTCGACGAATTATTTTAACGGGTTAACTACAGACGATAACTTAAAAGGAGAAAATATTTATGACTTGCGAAGATTCGTTGCCGATATATAATTGTCCGGCGAAACCCGTCGATATTATACTCGATACCGACACTTATAACGAAATAGACGATCAATACGCGATAGCGTACACGCTTGCCAACTGCGATAAAATAAACGTTCTGGGGTTTACCATCGCTCCTTTTCAGAAAGCGTGCTGCGTCAAAGATATTCCCGAAAGTCAGATTAAAAGCAGAGAAGAGATAATAAGGGTTTTAACTTACTGCAAGAGAACCGACTACATAGACAAAATTTATATCGGTTCGGACAGATTTTTAGCGGATAAAAACACCCCCGTTTTGTCGCCCGCCGCAGAATTCATCGTGGAAGCGTCGAAAGGGTATAATAAAGATAAACCTTTATATATCTGCGCGATAGGCGCGATAACGAACGTCGCTTCGGCGATTCTTATCGACCCCGATATAGTAAACAGGGTTTGCGTGGTATGGCTGGGCGGAACGGCTCTCGATTACTACAAAAACAAAGAGTACAATATGCATCAGGACGTTATCGCGGCGAGAATAGTTATTGGCAGCGCCGTTCCTTTCGTGCAGTTGCCGACCTTCGGCGTGGTATCGGAGTTTACTACCACCGAATACGAACTCGAACACTGGCTTAAAGGCAAAAATCCTATTTGCGACTATCTGTATAATTCCACGCTTGCGTTCGCCGAAAAGCGGAGCAAAACGGGCGCATGGAGCAAAGTTATATGGGACGTTGTTTCGCCCGCCTGGCTGTTAAACGAAAACGACAGATTTATGCAGGGCAGACCGGAAAACAGATACCTTCCTACCCTTAAAGGGTACAGATACACGAAAAGCAAGAATCGTAACAAAATGTTTTACGTTCATAAAATCAACCGCGACGCGTTAATGTCCGATATGTTTTATAAACTTGCAAACTTCAAGGGGTTTAACAAATAAAGGCTTTTCAAGCGAAAAAAAACAAAAAAATTTAATAAAAAACTCGTTTTTTGACACGTTAAAAAGCGGGTTTTTATTTTTTTAAAAATTTATAAAAAAGTGTCTTAAAACCCTTGACAAAAAAAACTTATAATAGTACAATATTCTCAAAAGTTGGCAGTTGGGGTGATAGAGTGCTAACAAACAAAAATTGCCATTGCCAAAGGGGATAAGGGAATGAAACTCTCGGACAGGAAGAAAAAAATATTGCAACTTGTCGTTGACGATTATATTTCCACGGCTCAACCGGTATCGAGCAAAGTTATAACGGAAAATTATATGAAAGACATAAGTTCCGCGACGGTCAGAAGCGAACTTGCGGGACTCGAAGAGATGGGGTATCTTATTCAGCCGCACACTTCGAGCGGGCGTATTCCGTCAGTGGAAGCGTATAAACTTTACGTTACCGAACTTATGGATAAAAGTAAACTTTCGGGGAAAGAACTGTCGGTTATAAAAAACGCTTTTAAGTCGCACGCGGATAATCTCGAAGCGGTGGTTAAAGGCGCGGTTAAAGTGATCAGCGACCTTACCGACTATACTTCCGTAGGGTACGCGTCCCGCAGCGAAAACGACGTGATACTTAAAATCGGTATCTTCCGCCATAAAGACAATCAGGCTCTTTTACTTATAGTCACCGAAAACACGCTGATGAAAGATAAATACATCGCTATCCCCGAAGAAATGACGGACAGACAAATTGTCGAAGCGAGCGAAATGCTTTCCAAAATTCTTGTCGGAAAAAGATTTTGCGACGTAAAAGAAGCGTCGGTTAAAATCACCGAAGAATTCAACGGTTACAGAGAAATTTTCGACAGCGTTATGGACGCCATAGAAGATTATATCGAAAACGAAAAACCCAACGTTATATTAGAGGGCGAAAGCAAAATTCTCGCTAACCCCGAATACAGCGACAGCGAAAAGGTTAAAAACTTTTTATCCGTCGTATCGAGTAAAGATAAACTCGCTTCCCTGCTCAGCGAAGGGAACGACGATATAGAAATCAACATAAAAGTCGGCGGCGAAGACGGCGAAAATCTTAAAGACTGTTCTTTAGTTACGGCAACGTTCTCGGCGAACGGCGAAAAGATAGGCACTTACGGCGTCATAGGACCGCTTCGAATGGATTATCAGAAAGTCGTTTCCGTACTCGAAGGGGTAGGAAAGATTCTCGAAGACATGCTTTCGAAATAGAAGGAGAGAAAATGAAAGACGAGAAAGAAAAGAAAAATCATCGCGAAGAACGCGAAGAAGAAATAGCCGAAAAGGAAAACGCGGAAAACGAAGAACTCGTAACCGAACCCGAAACGGCGGAAGAAAAAGAAGACGAAAACAAAAAGTTATTAGAAGAAGCGAAAAAACTCGCCGACGAATACAAAGACAAGTGGATGAGAAACGTCGCGGAATTCGATAACTACAAAAAACGCAACGCCAGAATCTGGCAGGACGCGTATTCGGAAGGTCGGTCGGACGTGGTTTTGAAAATTCTTCCGATAGGCGACAATCTCGATTCGGCGATTGCGATGTGTAAAGACGAAAGCACCGAAGAAGGACTTAAACTCTTAAAGAAAAAATTCGACGAAGTGCTTAAAAATCTCGAAGTGGAAGAAATCAATCCCGAAGGCGAAGTATTCGACCCCCTGATTGCCGAAGCGGTTATGCAGGTGGAAAAGGGCGAAGGCGAAGAAAGCGAAAGGGTTAAACAAGTATTCCAGAAAGGGTATAAGTACAAAGAAAAAATGATAAGATACGCTAAAGTAAGCGTTATAAAATAGCGACAAAAACTTTTATAAAAAAGTGTTTGCATAAAAAAATAAATAATCTTAAAGGAGAATAAATATATGAAAACGATTGGTATTGATTTAGGTACGACGAACTCGTGCGTAGCGGTTATGGAAAACGGTGAACCTGTAGTTATCGCCAACGCGGAAGGATCGAGAACGACCCCGTCCGTAGTAGCGTTTCAGAAAGATGGAAGCAGATTGGTAGGTCAGGTAGCAAAACGTCAGGCGGTGTCTAACCCCGACAGAACGGTTGCTTCCATTAAAAGACATATGGGTTCCGATTATAAAGTAGAAATCGACGGAAAAAGTTACACCCCGCAGGAAATTTCCGCGATGATTCTTTCCAAACTTAAAAAGGACGCGGAAAGTTATCTCGGCAGCGAAGTTAAAGACGCGGTTATTACTTGCCCCGCTTACTTTACCGACAGCCAGCGTCAGGCGACTAAAGACGCAGGCAAAATCGCGGGACTTAACGTTCTGCGTATTATAAACGAACCTACCGCGGCGGCGCTTTCTTACGGACTCGATAAAGAAGGCAAAACTCAGAAAGTCATCATTTACGACCTTGGCGGCGGCACGTTCGACGTTTCCGTTATGGAAATCGGCGACGGCGTGTTCGAAGTTTTAGCGACCAACGGTAACTGTATGCTCGGCGGCGACGACTTCGATAAGAGAATTATGGACTATCTCGTAGACCAGTTCAAAGCCAAAGAAGGCATCGACCTTTCGGGCGATAAACTCGCTATGCAGAGATTGAAAGAAGCGGCTGAAAAAGCGAAAATCGAACTTTCCGGTATGAGCAGCACCAACATCAACCTGCCCTTTATCACCGCGGACGCAACGGGACCCAAACATCTCGACGTAGACCTTACCAAACAGAAATTCGACGCTCTCACCGCAGACCTTGTGGAAGCGACCGTCGTTCCTATGAAAAAGGCTATGGAAGACGCGAAACTTTCTTACAGCGATATAGATAAAGTTATTCTTGTCGGCGGTTCGACGAGAATCCCGGCGGTCATCGACGAGGTCAGAAAGATTACCGGCAAAGAACCCTTTAAGGGAATCAACCCCGACGAATGCGTCGCTATCGGCGCGGCTATTCAGGGCGGCGTTTTATCCGGCGAAGTTAAAGACGTATTGTTACTCGACGTAACCCCGCTTTCTTTGGGTATCGAAACTCTCGGCGGCGTCTGCACCAAACTTATCGAAAGAAACACTACTATTCCTGTAAAGAAATCGCAGGTGTTCTCGACGGCGGCAGACAATCAGACGCAGGTTTCCATTCACATTTTACAGGGTGAAAGAGAATTCGCGAAAGATAACAAAACGCTCGGAAACTTCGACCTGGTAGGCATCGCGCCCGCACCCAGAGGTGTTCCGCAGATAGAAGTTACCTTCGATATAGACGCCAACGGTATCGTAAACGTTTCCGCTAAAGATCTCGGAACGGGTAAATCGCAGAACATCACGATTACGTCTTCTTCTAACCTTTCCGAAGCGGACATCGATAAAGCGGTAAACGAAGCGAAACAGTTTGAAGAAGAAGATAAAAAACGTAAGGAAACGGTAGATAACCACAATAAACTCGACGGTCTTATCTTTACTATCGAAAAATCGATGAAAGACGTAGGGGATAAACTTTCCGCGGAAGACAAAGCAAAACTCGAAGAAGAACTTAAAGTCGCCAAAGAAGAACTCAACTCCAACGATAACGACAGAATGGTTAAGGCTACCGAAAAATTATCCGAAGCAAGCCAGGGTATTTTCGCCAAGATTTATCAGCAGGCTAACCCCAACGGCGGCAACGCTGACGGCGGCGCTAACGGCGGAGCCGGCGATACCGAATTCCATCAGGGCGGCAACGAATAATTTTTAACGGAACTAAAAAAAATTACTACTGAAAGGCAGATTTTCTGCCTTTCAGTTTGTGCTAAATAAAGGATAATATGGCAAAGGATTATTACGAAGTCTTGGGCGTCGGTAAAGACGCTACCGAAGACGATATTAAAAAAGCGTACAGAACTCTCGTTAAAAAATACCACCCCGACCTTCACCCGAACGACAAAGAAGCGGCGGAGAAGTTCAAGGAAATAAACGAAGCAAACGAAGTGCTTTCCGACGCGAAAAAACGTAAAGAATACGACTTTCAGAGAGAACATCCTAATATGGGCGGTTTCGGCGGAAGCGGATTCTCGGGCGGTTTTTCGGGAAGCGGGTTTTCCGGTTTCGAAGATATTTTCGGCGATATTTTCGGCGGTTTCGGCGGCGGCAGCAAATCGCGCGCGCAGACCAAAACCAAGGGCGAAGACGTCACCGTAGAACTTTCTCTTTCCTTTCTTGATGCGGCGAAAGGTTGCAGAAGAGAAGTGGTTTATACAAGAAACGAACCTTGTTCGAAGTGTAAAGGCACGGGCGCTAAAAATGGCACGGCGTATAAAACCTGCGAAAAGTGCGGCGGCACGGGTCAGGTTCAATACGCTTCGAGCAACGGCTTTTTCCGTTCCGTTTCCGTTCGTCCTTGCGACGAATGTAAAGGCACGGGCAGAAAAATAATCGAACCTTGCGACGAGTGTAAGGGTAAAGGGTACACCAAAACCAACACCAAACTTACTCTCGATATTCCCGCAGGCGCGGATACGGGCAGTTACATAAGAAAGATAGGCTACGGCGAAGCGAGCAAAAACGGCGGTCCCGCGGGCGACCTTATAGTCGTGATGAAAGTGGAACCGAGCAAATTATTCAAGCGTAAAAACTTCGACCTTTACGTAGAAGTGCCTATAAGCGTAAAAACGGCGATTACCGGCGGTAATATTACCGTTCCGCTCATCGACGCCACGATGGAATACGCTATTCCCGAAGGGACGCAGAGCGGCAAAGTTTTCTACGTTCGCGGCAAAGGCATAAAATCGTCAAGGGGTACGGGCGACCTTTATATAGTCGTTACCGTTGAAATTCCCACTAAGCTTTCAAGAGCGCAGAAAGCCGCTCTCGAAGATTTCGATAAGGATTTCGACGTTAAACAATGCCCTTCTATGAAAACCTTTAAAAACAATATGGAAATTATGTACGGCAAAGACCCGTACGCTAAATAAACTATGGATAAATACGTTGAACTTTCCGTTTATACTACTCATATAGGGGGCGAACTCGTTTCCGATATTTTATGGAATTACACCGACGGAGGCGTTGCGATTTCCGATATAGAAGACGTTATCGCTCTCGCCCGCGAAGGTAAAAGTTGGGATTACGCCGACGACAGCATTTTTACCGCCGATAAAACGGTAATAGTCAAAGCGTACTTCCCCGAAAGCACGGCCGCGGAAACGCTTAAAAAGGTAGAAAAAGACCTTTTCGAACTAAAAGAGAACAGTCCGCTCGATTTAGGCACGCTCGAAACGGTTAAAAGAACGGTTGACGGCGACCTTTGGCGCGAACAATGGAAAGAACATTTCAAACCCATTAAACTCGGCAGAGCGGTAATCGTTCCCGAATGGATTAAGTACGACGAAAAGGAAGGCGAAACCAAAGTTTTACTCGATTCCAACATGGCGTTCGGAACGGGCGAACACGAAACCACTTCCATGTGCGTGCTGTTTTTGGAAAAGTACGTCAAAAAAAGCGACGTCGTTTTAGACGTCGGTTGCGGAAGCGGCATTTTGGGCATTACGGCAAGCAAACTCGGAGCGAAAGAAGTTATTATGACGGACATCGACGAATGCGCCGTAACCGCCACCGAACATAACATGGAACTAAACGACGTTAAAAACTGCAAGGTTTACCTTAAAAATCTTCTCGACGACAATACCGTCAAAGGCGACGTTATAGTGTGCAACATAATGGCGGAAGTTTTAATCGCTTTCGCGCCTAAAATAGGGGATAACCTTAAAGAAAACGGCGTTATTATTTTAAGCGGAATTTTAACCGACAGAAAAGACAGGGTAAGAAAAGCCTACGAATCCGCGGGATTCGTTATGGACGCCGAAACGGTCAAAGGCGAATGGGCGGCGATGGTGTTCCGTAAAGGGGTATAATATGAAAGCCGTGGTTTTTACGCTCGGTTGTAAAGTCAACGAGTGCGAAAGCGATTCTCTTATCGAAGGACTTATCGAAAGGGGAATAGAAGTAAGCGACAAACTCGAATACGCCGATTTATACATAGTCAACACTTGCGCGGTTACTTCCGAAGCGGAAAAGAAATCGCGCCAGACGGCAAGCAGAATAAAAAAACTTAACCCCGAAGCGAAAATAATCTTTACCGGTTGCGCGGCAGAAAGAAATCCGCAGGCGTTCGTCGGTAAGGGCGATTTGATTACGGGGGCTTATTCCAAAGGCAAAATTTTGGATATGATAGACGAACGCGGCGTTATCGTCGCGCCCGAAAGAAAAGATTTCGAAGAACTGTTGCCTGTAAAATCGCTCCGTACGAGAACCTTCGTTAAAGTGCAGGACGGTTGCGATAATTTCTGTTCTTACTGTATTATTCCGTATCTACGCGGAAGGTCGAGAAGCCGCGACCCCGAAAAGGTCATAGAAGAAATAAACATCGTAAACCCCAAAGAAGCGGTTATCAACGGAATTAACCTTTCCGATTACGATTATAACGGCGTAAACCTTGCGGGACTTATAAAAGAGTTATCGAAAGTAAATTGCAGAATCCGTTTGGGGTCTTTGGAAGTAAACGTTATTACCGAAGAGTTTTTAACCGCCTTAAAAGGACTTAAAGATTTTGCGCCGCAGTTTCATTTGTCTTTGCAGTCGGGCAGTAACGCCGTTCTTAAAAAGATGAACCGTCATTACACCGCCGAAGAATATCTCGAAAAGGTAAATCTTATAAGAGAATATTTCCCGACGGCGGGGATTACCACCGATATTATCGCGGGTTTCCCGACGGAAACGGAAGAGAATTTCAACGAAACGTTAGAGTTTATAGATAAAGTTAAATTTTCCGATATACACCCGTTCATTTATAGTCCGAGAAGCGGAACGGTTGCTTATAAGATGGAGGATCTGGACCACAGAATAAAGAAAGAAAGGCTAAATAAACTTCTCGTAAAAAAAGCCGAACGCAAAAAGGATTTTCAAAACTTTATGTACGGGAAAACGGAAGAGTTTATTTTCGAAGAAAATATCGACGGTTACGGCGAAGGATATTCGGGCAATTATATAAGATTGTACGTTAAAGACTATAACGGTGATTCTTCGCCGAAAAAAGTTGTAATTAAAGAACCTTACGGCGACGGCGCTCTTGCCGAAATTATAAAAGATTAAAGGAGGAAACGATGGAAGACTGTTTGTTTTGCAAAATAATCGCGGGAGAAATCCCTTCGAAAAAGGCGTATGAGGACGACGATATGATAATTTTTTCGGATATAGACCCGAAAGCGAAATATCATTATCTCTGCGTTCCGAAAACTCACTTTAAGCTTCTTTCGGAAATGACCGAAAAACAGGGCGAAATACTGCTTAAATGCCTTAAAAAAATTCCCGAACTTGAAAAAGAACTGCATTTAAAGGGCGGCTATCGGCTCGTTATAAATCAGGGCGATAACGCGGGGCAAAGCGTGTTCCATTTACATATTCATATTTTGTCAGGTCAGAAAATGGGGTGGACGCCCGCTTGACGGGAAAGGAATAATCCGATGAAGAAAAACGAAGAAAAAACCAACGCGATAAGAATTCTCGAACAGAAAAAAATCGACTTCGTTATTCATAATTATACGGACAGCGGAGCCGTCAGCGGCGAAGAACTCGTAGCCGCGCTTAACGAAGACCCGAACAGGGTGTTCAAAACCTTAGTCACGATAGGCAAAAGCAACAATCATTACGTTTTTCTCGTACCCGTTAGCGCGGAATTAGACCTTAAAAAAGCCGCGGGCGCGGTCGGCGAAAAGAACGTTGAAATGATAAAATCCAAAGATTTGTTGCCTCTTACCGGCTACGTTCACGGCGGTTGCTCGCCGGTCGGAATGAAAAAGTTTTTCAAAACGGTGATAGACGTTACCGCCGAAAACTTCGAAACTATAATGTTCAGCGGCGGAAAGATAGGTTTACAGGTGGAAACTTCCGTAAAACAACTCGAAAAAGTAATTCCTTTTTCGTTGAAAGATATAAAAACGGATAAATAAAGAAAATAAAAAACGTTTTTTAGCGGCGGCGAGTTGAATTCGCCGCCGCTCTTTATGCTTTGATAAATATATCGACGTAAAATAACATAAAATAACCCGATAAATTACATTTTTATATTGAGTTATTCCTTTTTGTGTGGTATAATAAGTTAGTCTGTAACATAACTGCATCGAATTGTTTTTTCGTAAAATCAATCGTTCACAGTAAAAATTCAGGGGTTCTTAACGAGAATAGTAATGTTTAAAAATACGGAAATAAAGTCTTTTGAAAAGAAAGTTTATCTGTCTTCTCCTACGATGCACGGGGAAGAAATGAAATATATGCAGGAAGCGTACGACACCAACTGGATGAGTACAGTAGGGGAAAACATTAACGTCGTTGAAAAAATAGCCGCCCGGCAAGTCGGTAAAAATTACGCCGTGGGGTTAAGCAACTGTACTGCCGCGCTTCATTTATGCGTTAAGT
>JAEDMA010000088.1 GCA_016295005.1 Christensenellaceae bacterium | reverse complement strand
CGTGGTAGGAAAACCTATAAAGGGCGAAGATGGGTCGATTATAATTCCGATTACAAAAATTATGCTCGGAATACTGACCGGTGGCGGAGAGTATGGGAAAAAAGGCATTTTCTCGTCGTCTTCGGACTTACCGTTTTCAGCGGGAAACGGATCGATTATATCCTTAAAGCCGTGCGCGTTTTTAATAAAAGAAAAGGGCGAAGACTTTAAATTATTAAACGTAAGCGATAATTCTTTTGACGCGATTTTTAGCAGTTTGAGCAATGAACTTATTAATTCTTTTAAAGGAGTATAAATGAATAAAAAGATAGTAGTATACTTACTTTTTGTTATGTGTTTATGTCTGACATTATCAATAACAAACCCTACAGATATATCAGACGCAGACGCAGTTTCCGAAATTGTTATGGAAACGACAAGTCATAGAGTTGTGTACGAAAACAACATTCACGCAAAAAAATATATGGCAAGTACGACTAAAATTCTGACCGCAATAACGGTAATAGAAAATTGCGACATCGAAGAGGAGGTTACCGTTACCGAGCAAAGCATCGGAATTGAGGGGTCGAGTATTTATCTTGAGGCCGGCGAAAAATTATCCGTTAAGGATTTATTATACGGTTTAATGTTACGTTCGGGTAATGATTGCGCCGAAACGCTTGCATTACACATAAGCGGAAGCATAAATAATTTTGCCGATTTAATGAATAAAACAGCGGAAAAAATAGGTTGTAAAAACAGTAATTTTGTAAACCCGCACGGTTTACATTCCGATAATCATTATACCACAGCCTATGATTTGGCTTTAATTGCCGTTTATGCAATGAAAAACCCTGTTTTCAGACAAATCGTATCTTCAAAAAGTTATACAATTCCTTTTACAACGCGCAACACAAAAAGAGTTCTTATCAATAAAAATCGAATGCTAAAAGAATTTTACGGGGCAACGGGCATTAAAACAGGATTTACCAAAAAGGCGGGCAGATGCCTCGTCTCTTCATGCAAAAGAAACGGAATGGAATTTGTGTGCGTGGTTTTAAATTGCCCGAGTATGTTTGAACGATCTAAAGAACTTTTAACGAATAGTTTTAACAAATATTCGCTTTATAAATTAGTTGAAAGCGATAACGTAATCGATTTTATCGAACAATCAGAAACAAAAGAGAAACTGGCCGTATATATAAAAAACGATATAACGTTACCGCTTACGGAAGAGGAATTTAAAACCGTTAAAACGGTATACGAGTTACCGAAATCCTTGCCCAAAAACATCACAAAAGACGATATTATAGGTTTTATTAAAATTTATTATCAAAATAACTTGCTTTTTACCGAAAAAATCTATACTATAATACGGTAGGTGAATTATGAGAATAAATAAATTTTTGGCAGAAAGCGGCGTCGCATCGAGAAGAGCGTCCGATACGCTTATAAAAGAAGGCTCCGTTAAAATTAACGGTAAAACGGCAAAACTCGGCGATGAAGTCGAATCCGGCGATATGGTTTCAGTTAACGGGAAACTCGTAAACGTGGTAAAAAAATACGATTATTATATTATGAACAAGCCTAAAGGATACGTTTGTACGGTTAAAGACGATAAAGGAAGAAAAACAGTTATGGACTTGCTTCCTACAGACATTAAAAGATTGTTTCCCGTCGGCAGGCTCGATTACGATTCGGAGGGTTTACTTATTTTAACAAACGACGGCGATTTAACGTATAAATTGACACATCCGAGAAACGAAATACCTAAAACTTATTTAGTTAAAACCGAAAAACCCGTTTCTGCGGAAGACTTGAATAAATTAAGAGCCGGCGTTTATATTGACGGCGTAAAAACAAAAAAGTGCAATATAAAACTTATCGAAACGAATAAGGTCGGTTCTAAACTACATATAACCATAACCGAAGGACGGAACAGACAGGTTAGAAAAATGTTTGAAGTCGTAGGCAATAACGTGGATTTTTTAAAAAGAATAAAAATAGGCGATTTACAATTATCAGGATTAGATCGCGGGGAAGTCAGAAAACTTTCTTACGAAGAAGTTAATTATTTATTGAATATGTAAGTTAGATTATATAGCGATAAAAAAGAGTCTACGGTTAAAGCGCAGTTCTCATAGGGATTTTTTAGACAACATAAAAGACTAGCGAAAATTTTCGTTAGTCTTTTCCTTTTTGCTTTGCAAAAAAAACAACTTTACTTGCAAAGTATAGTGCGCTATAGTTCAAAGATTTTTTGAAACAAAGGCAACGGTTCGATCAATAGGAATTTATCGTATAAATATCAGTGACTTATGCAAACACAGCCATTAAAACAGTTCCCGCCGTCAAAAAAGCCAAACCTATCCACGCCTTTACCGACAGATATTCTTTGAATACGATAAGTGAGAAAAACACGGTTATCAGTATGCTCAATTTATCTATCGGTATGACAACACTGACCTGACCTTGCTGTATTGCGTAATAGTAACACAGCCAACTTGCACCCGTTGCCAATCCCGAAAGTATAAGGAAAATTATTTCTCTGCCTTTCAACTCTTTCAAAAATTTAACTTCTCTTCGGCAAAATACAATCAACCAAGCCATTACAAACACTACGCAGGTCCTTATTGCCGTTGCAATAGTTGATTCTACGTTTTTGATTCCTATCTTTGCAAGAATAGAAGCCGCCGCCGCAAATACCGCAGAAAGCAAAGCGAAAATAAGCCAGACAATCTTACTTTTATTCTCGCCTCTCTTTATATCGGTCATAAGAAAAGTCCCTACGGCAATAGCGGCAAGACAAATAAGTTTTACCCACCAAAGCGTGCGTTCATCGGGAAATATTATAATTGCAAACAGCACCGAAAAAACAACGCTCAACTTGTCTACTGCGGCAACCTTGGAAACCTCGCCGACCGACAAAGCCTTGAAATAAAAAATCCAACTTGCGCCTGTTGCTATTCCCGAAAAAATAAGAAATACCCACGATTTAACGGAAATATCTGCAAGCGTTTTGTATGCTCCTGTGGCAAAAACGATAATCCACGCAAACATCAAAACGATAAAAGTGCGCACTGCGGTGGCAACGTTTGCATTGATATTTTTAATTCCGCATTTTGAAAGTATTGCCGTTATACCTGCAAACACGGCAGATAAGACAGCTGCAATAACCCACATATAATTCTCCGTCAAATTCTTATTTATTGACGGGTTTATTATAACATAAAAATACATTTAATTCAATCTGTTTTACGCGGACAAATGAAAATTCGACTTAATAAAAGTCGAATTTTCTAAATCGTATCATTAAAATCCATACGGGAATAGCCGTAACCGTAAACTCTTTTTTATTATAATCGTTTGAGTCGTCAATTTACTAAAAACGATTTATTTAACGAAATAAAGTACTTGAATATATAGTAAAGAACAATGTCCAAATATAATATGCACGGAATTATAAACCACAACGTCAAGTCTTTTGCCGATGAGAAATTAAGGTTTAATATAAGACAAAGCGCGAACGTAATCAAAATCAAATTAAAAACAACTATTGCCGCGTTTAATATAACGTCCTTACGAATAGGTAAACACGTTTTTGATTGATCACCGTAATATTTTACGGTGCAATAAATGGGATAGATGGCAAAAACCACTATTAAACCTGTTAAAATCGGAAAAGATATTGTAAAATCGTCCTTAGAAACAATTGAAATTATAAATAATTCGATAAACGACAAAAGCATTAAAAAAAGCGACGAAACAAAATTTAATTTGTTTATAAACACGTTTCCTTTTGCTTTTTTCATGGTTTTTGAATAAATTTTTATTTTATAACCGTCGCGTTTTGCAAGAGTAACCGCATCTTCGTATGCAGGCGTCGTGTTTAACGTAAAATTTTCTTCTTTAGTTTTAATGGTTTCGTTTAATTTCTGAACCTGTGACGAAGCGTTTCGGGGTTCTTCGACGTCGTTTTTTTCTGTTTTTAATTCTTTGGTTTTTGTTGACTGCTTTTCATACCTTATAAGACCGTTTAAGATACTTCTGAAATTTATTTCCTCGATATTACTTGCTCGATTAACCGAATAATCCGTTTTATTTTCTTCGACGTTATTGTTGACCGAATTCTTTTCTTCAAGAGAAAAAACGGTATCGGAAGACGGGGAATAGGGTTTTTCCCGCGAATTAGAGGTTGAAAGAGAAGTATTGCTTTCAACATTTTCTTTTACGTCGCTAAAAACAGGTTTTTCAATAACAACAACTTGTTTTTCAGGATCTGCGTCAATCAGGGTATTTATAATCGCGCGAGAATACGCCCAGTTTTTAAGATTGTCCGACACGTATTTTTTTCCGGTTTCGGTTATCGAATAGAAACGTCTGCGTCCGTTTTCAGAATCGTGCCAATAACCGTTAACATGCTTTAACGATTCAAGACGTTTTAACGAGCTGTAAAGCGTCGCTTGATTAACCGAGTATTTTTTTTCGCTTTTTAATTCGACGTAGTCCATGATTTGTTGCGGATACTTATCGCCGTCTAACAGAGAATTCAGAATAATCGTATCGATGTGACCGCGAATCAAATCGCTGCTTATCGAATTTTCCATAAATATTTCTCCAAATTTAAAAAGAATACTTAAATGTTTTCATATTGATTATACAATCGAATGACTTATTCGTCAAGTGATATTTGAAAATATAAAAATTTAACGATAAATTATGTCAAACATAATAAATGTCGGCAGAATTAGTATAAGTCATAAAAAGCCATGAAAAGCCACAATTTTAATTTTGAAGTATAACTATTCGTAAAATAAGGATTTTGCGAATAGTTATATATATTTGCTACTTAATCCCCTTTAAACAAAAACTTTGAATAAAAATATAAAAATTATATCCGTAACTATATCGAGATATCGATTAACCGTTTTTCAGTGATTGCCCGAAAAAAGATAAAACCAACCACGTTGATATCTCAATTTCCAAAAGTAGATATTGATAAAAAAATTAAACCTCTTTGTCTGTTTTTCTCTATTTTGTTTATAATGCGCGTAAACAGCTATATTTAAAAATTTTTTATAATTAACTTTTATTTCCCTTTTTATTCGGGACGAAATTATTCGGGTGTTTTTATTATCTGTTCTTTCCCGTTATATTGACAAATAACGCTTTTTGAATTATAATGTATTCGTAAAATAAATTTCGGATAGATATATGAAAAATAGAAGTTATTTTGAAGAACGCGAAAAATCTTGTATAAAGCGCGCCGACGAAATTGTTGGTCAACTGCCCTATTTTGTTAAAGACTATATTATAGGAATCGAAACGAAAACCTCTCCCCTTACAAGATTGAATTACTGTTACGATTTGCGTGTTTTTTTTGAATTTTTGTGTAAAAAAGTATTCAAAAATAAAAAAATAGAAGAAATTACTCTTGACGATATCAATGAAATTACCGCAAACGACATAGAATATTTCTTAAATTATTTGAATTTATACGAGATTAATGGAAAAACCGAAAGATGTACCGAAACCGGTAAGGCAAGAAAATTGTGTTCCGTTCGCTCCTTCTTTAAATATCTTTTCAATAAAGGTAAAATTATTTCTAATAACGCCGCTAAAGTGGCAACTCCTAAAATTCATGAAAAAGAAATAATACGTTTGGATTCTAACGATAAAGTGGACGAAATCGGAGACATGATCTATGTGGTTGAAAGCGGTCATGGTTTATCCAAACATCAGAAGGCCTTCCACG
>JAEDMA010000087.1 GCA_016295005.1 Christensenellaceae bacterium | reverse complement strand
CTTAGGGGTTGCCTCCTAAGAACCCCGCGGGTATTTTATTTTTTTTATCAAGTTTTCGGTATTGAGTAATCAAATTTTTTTCGTCGTCCGATAAGATAAAGGCTGTTTCATCTTCATTGAAAAATTGTGATAAGGACATATCAAAAGCCTCACATAAGGCAATTAAAGTAGTATAAGTCGGATTGGTTTTACGTGAATACATATTTGATAATGTCGCATATGGGATTTGCGCCTCGTCACATAATCTATAATTTGACCAATTCCTTTCGTCTTGCAGTTGTTTTATTCTTTTTAATAAATCCATAAATGTTATCCTACAATAACATTATATGCTACATTTGTTAAATATATAAATTACATATGTATTGAAAAATATTATACATTTGGGATATAATTTATTAAATAATTGTATTTACAAAGGATAAATTTATGGCAGGAAATTTGGGTTTAAGAAAAGCTGACGGAGCAAAATATGATGAGTTTTATACTCAATTATCTGATATAGAAAATGAAATGCGATACTATAAAGAGCAGTTCAAAGATAAGATTATTCTTTGTAATTGCGACGACCCGTTTGAAAGCAATTTCTTTAAGTATTTTGCTATGAATTTCAATTTTCTCGGCTTAAAAAAACTAATTGCCACAAGTTACGATAACTCCCCCGTAGCGTATACGCAACTCTCTTTTATAGGTAATGATAAAACCACGCCCAACAAAAACCGCAGAGCTTATAAAATAGAAATTACAGAAGTTGACGATTATAACGCTGACGGCGCAGTAGATTTATCCGACGTGGAATATCTTTTGAAAAATAAAGATAACACTTTTTCATTATTAAAAGGAAACGGCGATTTTCGTTCGGAAGAATGTATAGGGCTATTAAAACAAGCAGATATAGTAGTTACCAATCCACCGTTTTCTGTTTTTAGAGAGTATATTTCATTAATAATTGAATATAATAAGGATTTCATAGTTATAGGTAATACCAATGCGCTAACATACAAAGATATATTCAAATTATTTAAAGAAAATAGAATAAGGACAGGTAATACGAAATTTAATGTAGGAATGTATTTTTATGTTCCAGATGATTGTAAACAATATCACATAATTAAAGATGGTAAAAAAATGGTAAGGGTTTCTACTTCGTGTTGGTTTACTTCTTTATCAGTTCAAAAACACAATGAATTTCTAACTTGCTACAAACGATACAGCCCTGAAGAGTATCCTAAATATGATAACTATGATGCTATAAATGTAAATAAGTATACTGAAATCCCGTACGATTATGATGGCTTAATGGGTGTACCAATAACATTTATAGACAAATTTAACCCTGACCAGTTTGAAATAATTGATGGAATAGGTAGATACAGCATATTAAACAATGAAGAAACAAAGAAAGCAGGCAAGTATCTATCAATGATAAATGGACAGGCAATCTATTTTAGATATATTATAAGAAATAAGACTTTGGGGGATAATAATGAAAATTGAACTTCACGAGATAACAATAAGAGAAATTGCGGAAGGCTACATAGATAATGCCGAAGAGGGCGTAAAAGGTTACGGCGGACTGCTCAATATTCGCCCTAAATATCAGCGTGAATTCGTCTATGACGATACAAAGCGCAACGCCGTGATTGATACCGTTAACAAAGGCTTTCCGCTCAACGTTATGTATTGGGTAAAAAACGAGGACGGCACCTTTGAAGTGTTGGACGGACAACAGCGAACCGTCAGTTTTTGTCAATACGTTAATGGCGATTTTTCGTTGAACAATAAGGCTTTTCATAATCTTACAAATACCGAAAAGAACGCTATACTTGACTATAAATGTATGGTATATTTCTGCGAAGGCAACGATTTAGAAAAGTTGGAATGGTTCAAGACAATCAATATTGCAGGCGAAAAGTTAACCGACCAAGAATTACGCAACGCAGTTTATACGGGTGAATGGCTGACGAACGCAAAACTCAAATTTTCAAAGTCTAATTGCGCTGCATACAACCTTGCAAATAAGTACGTTAACGGCTCTCCTATTCGGCAAGATTATCTTGAAACGGCTATTTCGTGGATTAACGACGGCAAAATAGAAGAGTATATGTCAATTCACCAGCACGACCCTAACGCTAACGAATTGTGGGCTTATTTCTTATCCGTTATAACTTGGGTGGAGAGTACTTTTGTAAAATACCGCCGAGAAATGAAAGGCATAAATTGGGGTGCGTTATATAACCGTTTCCACGGACAAATTTTTGACACCATACAATTAGAAAAGCAAATTTCCGATTTAATGATGGACGACGATGTTACGAATAAAAAAGGGATTTATTCTTACGTTTTAACGGGCGAAGAAAAGTATTTAAGTCTTAGGCAGTTTACTGAAAGTCAGAAAAGAACGGTTTACGAACGGCAAGGCGGTATCTGCCCTTATTGCGTAAATGAGCATAGGCAAAATACACATTATGAATATACTGAAATGGAAGGCGACCATATAACGCCGTGGTCAGAAGGTGGAAAGACAAGTATTGAAAACTGTCAAATGCTCTGCAAAGAACATAATCGAAAGAAATCAAACAACTAAAAATCACAAACAGCCGAGAATTGTTCTCGGCTGTATTTCTTATAATGCAGTTATAAATTTATGATAGAAAAAACGCAACCCTATTCGGTATTCGAATAAAGTTGCGTTTGGTGCGCCATCGGGGACTCGAACCCCGGACACCCTGATTAAGAGTCAGGTGCTCTACCAACTGAGCTAATGGCACTTTTAGCATTATTAAGCACACTGAAAAGTGTGCTTAATAATGTACCTTATTCTGGTGGCTCATCGGGGAGTCGAACCCCGGACACCGTGATTAAAAGTCACGTGCTCTACCATCTGAGCTAATGAACCGTATGTGTTTTGGCAGGGGTGGCAGGATTTGAACCTACGAATGCTGGAATCAAAATCCAGTGCCTTACCGCTTGGCGACACCCCTAAAATTAATGGGGCGGGAGATGGGAGTCGAACCCACGACCTCAAGGACCACAATCTCGCGCTCTAACCAACTGAGCTACACCCGCCGTATTGGTGCGCCTGAAGGGATTCGAACCCCTGACACCCGGCTTAGAAGGCCGGTGCTCTATCCAACTGAGCTACAGGTGCATATAAGCCTTTGCATTCTTTAATGGAGCGGGTGATGGGAATCGGACCCACGCATCCAGCTTGGAAGGCTGGAATTCTACCATTGAATTACACCCGCGCGGATTCGTTTTTCAACGCTAAACCATTGTAGCAAAATGATTTTTTATTGTCAACTGTTTTAGGAAGTTTTTTGCAAAAAAATAAAATATAATGTAAAACGCTTTTATCCTTTGCCTTTCGGTTGCGCATAAAACCCTATATTTTCTGCATATAAACATTATATGTATTATATATGTAACTAAAGCGAAAGTTACGGTCGATTATAAAAAAGCGGTCTCTCGGCGATATGTTTGTAATAATCCGACAAAATAAGCGTTAAATCAAAAAAAAATAAAAAATCTTTGACATACGCGGGCATTATGTATATAATGTTATCATTAACAAGTGCGTGCGGAGGGCGAATTGCTTTTTACGTCGCGGTTATCTAAATCACGGCGGCAAGTTAAGTTTCTTTTCCGTCGGGAGACTAAAAGGTTACCTTTAAGGTAACCGAAAAACTGCGTAATCGACAAAGATCGACGTATGCGTTTTTTCGCCGACACTCGTTATAAACATTATTTTAAATAAGAAAGGTTAAATTTTATGTATAAAGATATATATCAATCCTGGCTTGAAAGCAGAAAGATAAGCGAAAAGGAGAGAGAGGTTCTCAAATCTCTCGAAGAAAACGAAATAGAGTACCGGTTCGGAAAAGACCTGGAATTCGGCACGGCAGGTATGCGCGGCATAATCGGGCTCGGCACGAATATGATGAACAAGTACACCGTTTCGCGCGCGACGCAGGGGCTTAGCGATTATATAAAAAAACTTGGCGAAGATGCAATGAAAAAGGGCGTTGTCATTTCTTACGACACCCGTCGTTGTTCTGCGGACTTCGCCTGGACGTCCGCGGTGATTCTCGCGACGAACGGAATCAAAACATATTTATTTAACGACGTGCATCCCGTTCCTATGCTTTCGTATGCGGTAAGAACTCTCGGCACGGTAGCCGGCATAATGATTACGGCAAGCCATAACCCCAAAGAGTATAACGGCTATAAGGTGTACGGGGAAGACGGCGCGCAGATGTCGCCCGAAGCCACTGCCGAAATCGTCAACTATATCAACGAAATCGGCGATTGCTTGTCCGATAAGATTCTGTATAACGAAGATTGCGCGAAGAAAATCAAAACGGTAAGCAAACGTATCGACAGAAAATATTATAAAACCATTCTTAAACTCGTTCTTTCGCCTGCGGAAGTCAAAGCCGTCGGCAAGAAGATAAAACTCGTTTATACGCCCGTTCACGGCAGCGGATACGTTCCCGTAACCACGATTTTCAAAAAACTTAAAATACAGGCTACTCTCGTTCCCGAGCAGATAGTTAAAGATACCGAATTTTCCACGGTAGAAGTTCCCAACCCCGAATATAAAGAAACTCTTTCGCTCGGAATTAAAATGGCGAACTTTAAAAACGCCGACGTGGTTTTCGGTACCGACCCCGATTGCGACAGATTGGGCGTCGCCATTCGTAACGATAAAGGAGAATTCGAAGCGTTGTCGGGCAACGCGGTCGGCGTAATTATGCTCGATTATATTCTTCGCAGATTGAAAGAAAGGGGCGAACTCGACAAAAACGGGTTCGTGGTAAAATCTTTCGTTACCACGTCTATGGCTAAACTTATAGCCGACGATTACGGCGTGGAAATTATGGACGTTCCCGTCGGATTTAAATATATCGGCGAAAAAATCAAATTGTACGACGATACCGGTAAACGTAAATTCATTTTCGGATTCGAAGAAAGTTGCGGATACCTTCGCGGAACTCACGCGAGAGATAAGGACGCCGTCGTCGCGAGTATGCTGTTTGCAGAACTCGTTTGCTATTATACTTATCATAATATCGGCGTTTACGAAAGATTACAGCAACTCTACGCAAAATACGGTTACGTTTTCGATAAGTCGGTTTCTATACAGTATTCGGGGCTTAACGCTATGAAAGATATGATAGCCGTAGTCGATAAGATGAAAGCCGCCACGGTAACCGAACTCGGCGGAATAAAAGTCGTCGCGACCAGAGATTATTCTTCGCTCGAAAGAAAAACCGCCGACGGTAAAACGGAAAAAATAGACTGTTCGCCCGCGAACGCGGTTTATTACGAACTGGAAAACGGCGGATTCGTTTGTATTCGTCCTTCCGGAACAGAACCTAAACTCAAAGTTTACTATTCTCTTCCCGCCGCAGATAAAACCGCTGCGGAAGAACTTTTCGACGTAGTCAGGGAAAATACCGAAAAATTGCTTAACGAATAATAGTTTTTTATCGGTTTTCTTCGGTAGAGTCATAGTAATGTCGACGATTTAAGAAAAATGAAAATTTTTTAAAAATATTGAAAAATAATTGTTTTTTTACTTGACTAAAAAATAAATAAATGTTAGTATATTAAGGCTGTCGGTATTCGATAGCCTTTTTCAAAGCAAACTTTTAAGTATAAAAGTTTTGCGCTTAACCGTCGTTAAGCATCGTAGATTGACAACTGCATAGATAGAGAGAGATACATGCAAATGTAAATCTCGAGA
>JAEDMA010000086.1 GCA_016295005.1 Christensenellaceae bacterium | reverse complement strand
GTCTATCAATACCGTGTAAGTATTCGTGGAGTTGCCCTGCAAGAACCATCAACATTTCAGGCTTATTTTCTTCAATATGCATTCTTGCCAAAGAACCATACTTGCCGTAAACTTGTTTTTCGGGCTTTACAATTTTCTGATATTCCCGAACTTCTTTTACTTAAGCTCTTCATTTTTTGCTACTCTTTCAAGTAATTTTGTCTTGTTCATAAAACTTCTCCTCCTGTCGATGTTTATCGTATTAACGCGATAACACTTTGTTTTGTGTTTGTCAATAGTTTTTCGACACTTTTTTTCAATTTTTTTCACGCTTTTAATGCTTTTTTTGTAAAAATATTGTAAAATATGTAATAAGAGTTATATAAAAGGTTTGGTTATGTTCGATACTTATTCTTTCACGCAAAAAAGAGAAAATAAATTTGTTATAAAGCCGCACGTCCATGACAAATACGAATTCGTTTACTTTTTCAGCGGTAAAGGAACGATTAAATATATGAATAATGTGTTCGACTTTGCGGAACGTTCTTATTTTGTGATGGAACCCAACGTGTCTCACTGTCATTTTTATTCAGAACAGAGCAACTGCCTTATCATCTGGTTCAAGCCGAACGAACGGATAAAACTGAAATCAACGGCGAAAAACGATTTACAGTTTGAAATAAGCACCTTGTGCCAGAAAATCAGGGATGAACTGGAGCGTAAAGCTTTAAATTTCGATAAAATGGCAAACGCGATTGCGAATGAAATCATTTTTCATCTCATACGCGAACAAGACAAAAAAGAAGAAAACAATAATTATCTTCTGAAAAATACCATAAAATATATAGACGAATATTATATGACGCCGTTAAGGATAACCGATTTAGCAGATTCGTGCGGGTATGCGGTCGACCATTACAGAGTGCTTTTTAAAAAAGAAACCGGCAAGTCGCCTAAGGATTATATAATGACCAAAAGGCAGAATCTTGCCGCTAAACTTTTGACAGAAACAAACATGGCCGTCAGCGAAATTTGTTATTACTGCGGATTCGAATATGAATCGCATTTTTCGCGCTCTTTTAAAGAGAAATTTAAAATAAGCCCGTTGCAATACCGGAAGAATACGCAACGGGACTTATAACAAAATATTAAATTTCAGTTAAGTTTGCTGACTATTGTTTTCAATCTGCTTTCACTACCGATAAGTTTTCCTGCGATAATATCGTCTTCGGTTATTTTTGCAAGCAGAATTTCTTTCGCGCTGTCCGTTTCGTGTTGATTACGACTTCCCCGCTCCCTATCGTAAACAATGTAAATATAGCCGTTTTCGCCTTCGACGGCGTCGGGATAAGACACTTTGTTTCTTTCGTCTAACAGCAAGGCAAAAGGAAAAGTTTTTCCGTCATCTTCGGAAAGCAAAGCCGTCAGATTATTTCTTCCCTTATACTTATAATGGTTTACCAAAAGTATTCTCCCCGATTTTAGCCTCCCGATAAAAAAACGGGAATTCGGATTTTTTATTCCCGAATCGTAAGGTTCGCTCCAATGGACTCCTCCGTCGTCTGACGTAGCCTTTTCAATATTTTCGGCTGTTCTTATATAAACTTCGAGGACGCCGTCCCGTCTTTCGAGAAACATATGCTCGTCGTAAGACGGCTTTTTGCTTCTTACTCTTCCTTCAGGCTTAAATCCGTCTTTTCCCAGCTTTACCGCATACGCGCCGTCCGGAATAGCGGATTTTTTGATTTTCATCTTCCGACAAACTTTAACGGTTTGTTCGTTAATATTGTCCTTCCAGACGGATAACGGATATAAAACGCCGTAAGACGACGCCAATGGCTTATTCAGCATAATTCCTTCGCCGACCACAAACGGCTCTCCCCACTTAAGAACGTCTTCCAGCGGGTTTTCGCATATTGCCGCCCAAGTTCTTACCTTTGGCATAGTCGACCAGAAAAGCCATAGCCTCCCTTCTGCATCTATGTATAAACATGGATCGAAACACCTTGAAAATCTTCCCGCATATACTGCCGCAACAGGTTCGCCAAACCCTTTCCATTCGTTGCCTCTAAGTAAAACGCAGTAATTACCTAGCTGTTCGTCGTTTCCTCCGCTGTAAAAAACCACGAAAATATCGCCGTTTTTCGTTCTTTCGATACTTGGAATACCCTGCCACTTTCTTTTTGCCGAACCGAATTTTTTAAGATTTTCGGTATATATTCGCGGTTGCATATTTTATCTCTGCACCCTCCCCGTAGAATCGCCTTTCATAAGACCTGAAACTTCGCTTTCCGTAACCAGGTTAAAATCTCCCTGAATAGAATGTTTAAGGCAACTTGCCGCAACCGCAAAATCGATTGCATACTGCGCTTCGCCGTTTTTCAACAATGCGTGAATCAGAGCCCCGCCGAAGCTGTCTCCTCCTCCTACTCTGTCTACTATATGCATGGAATATTTACGTGAAAAATACGCTTTTCCACCTGTATAAAGCATCGCCGACCAATCGTTGTCGTTTGCCGACTTGCTCTCCCTGAGCGTTACGGCAACGCCTTTTAAACCGAACATATCGGAAAGCTCTTTTGCCGCCTCGACATAACCCGCCTTATTAAGATTTCCACCGGTCACGTCGTTATTTTCCGTTTCTATTCCGAAAACGTCCTTCATATCCTCTTCGTTGGCTATACAATAATCCACAAAAGGAAGAATTTCACTCATCGTAGCTTTCGCTTTTTCGTTGGACCAGAGTTTTTTCCTGTAGTTTAAATCGCAAGAAACCGTCAAGCCGTTTTCTTTAGCAGTTTGCGCGGCTATGCGCGTAATGCCGGCAACCGAGTCGGAAAGCGCCGGAGTTATACCCGTAAAGTGAAACCACTCTGCGTACTTAAAAATTTCTTTCCAGTCAAAATCGTCTTTGTCTGCGCACGCAAAAGAAGAGCCCGCTCTGTCGTAAATAACCTTACTCGGTCTCTGTGAAGCTCCTTTTTCACAAAAATATACGCCTAATCTGTTTCCGCCGCGGACGATATAATCGGAATTGACACCGTATTTCCTTACCGCGTTTACCGCGGCTTGCCCTATTTCACCGGCAGGCACTTTACTTACGAAAACCGCTTCGTTACCGAAGTTTGCAAGAGAAACCGCCACGTTAGCTTCTGCGCCTGCATAGGTAGCTTCAAATTTGTCCGCCTGAACGAATCTTAAATAATTTTCAGGCATCAGTCTCAGCATTATTTCACCGAATGTAACTACTTTCATTTTTTTCTCCTTTAAGCGTTCAGAGCGTTTACAAACAAGCCTGCTCTGCGCGTTATCTCTTCAAAATTGCCCGAATCGACGAGCTTTGCGTTGACAAGATTGCTTCCTATGCCGAATCCCGCCGCGCCGTTTTTGATAAAATAGGGAATGTTCGATTCGTCTATTCCCCCGACGCACAGAAAAGGTATATTGCTAAGCGGCGAAGAAATAGCTTTAAGATAATCTCCGCCCAGATTTCCCGCAGGAAAAAGTTTGACGAAGTCCGCGCCGGCAGCAGCAGCGCAGGAACATTCGCTAGGCGTCATTGCGCCCGGTATAGATATCAACCCCTTTTCTTTCGTTTTCTTGATAATTTCCGTTTTAGTATCAGGCGATAAAATAAATTTTGCGCCGGCAACCGCCGCAAGCTCAAGATTTTCCTTCGTCATAACGGTTCCTGCGCCTACAAACACGTCGCCAAACGTCGAAGCGACCTTTTTTATCGCTGCCGCCGTATCTTCGAGCGGAATTTTTCCGCTCTGATCAAAGGTTATCTCTACGATATTTATTCCGCCTTTTAAAAGCGCGCTTACGGTCTCGGCAATTTTTTCTGAACGAACGCCGCGCAATATAGCTATCAGTTTTTTCTTCTTTATTTCTTCAATAACATTATTCATTGTTTTTAACTCTCGACCTATTTTAGACATAATTTATTCTGAATACGGTCAAACCGTATTCAGAATAAACAGTTTTTAGATTATTTTAATTTTCTTTTTTCGATTTTTTTACCAGAACGAATAAGAGAGAAGCCGCCATGAAAACCGATAAGACTGAAGTAGCTTCTACAGAGGAGCCGCAACCGCCGACCTTTTTGTAAGTCAGAGTAATTTCCTTATTCTTTACCGGCGTAAAATGCAGGCTCTCGCTTGCGGAAACATATTCGTAATTTTTGATTGCGTCGGCATCGATTTCCGTATACTCGCCGTAATAAGCGTCAATAATCTTGTCTTCTGCAATAGCGTTGCCTTTTTCGTCCACAAACTTAATCGTTATTTTAACTACTTTCTTTTTATAAGTCATAGTTATGGTAATTGGTCCGTCAGCCTCGCCTTCTAAAGGAATGTCTGAAGATACGAATTCGTATCCCACAACAGTTTCGGGCGTAAGACTGTATACAATTTTACCGTCCACAAAATCCGCCTGCTTGGTTATTGAGCTCTTTACGACCATTCCGTTTTCGTCTACGAAATTTAGCGTAATCTGAACGGCACGTCTCTTTAATTCTACTGCCGCCAAAGCCTCTTCGTTATCGGAAACAGAACCGTCGACGACAAACGAACCGGTAATCGAGTGTTTAATATAAACTTTCGTTCCGAGTCTGTTATTGCCCAGATTTACGTCCGCGTCAATCTTTGTCTCGTCCAAAGAATAATTGAGCGTGACCGGACTTAGTAATTCTTCGGTTATAACCTTTTCTCCCTTATACGATACCGCCGCGATGACTCCTATACCGGTAGGTCTGTTAGTGCCTTGCATGGACGCGGCTCTCGAATCGAGACAGAAATGAAATTTTGTAAATACCACAGTGTCGGTAACTTTCAGATTCCCGGCAGGAGCTTCTACTTCGGCATAAGGCATTACCGTGCCTGTAGTCGTCAAAACGTTCCAGGGAATAAACAGCGTGCCTTTGCTTTCTCTTTCAAGATTGTAATGGAACGACTCGTTTTCAAGAGACGACAAAGTTCCGTCTTCCAGCACGAAAGAATCATACCTGAGATTTCTTTCGTTAAACTTGTAAAGAACGCCGTCTGCAGTTTCAAGAAGCAACCTCGGCTGCTGCGTGTCCGACGCCACACTTCTGTCAATCTGAATAAGCAGCCCGTCTGCTTCGGCAGTGCTTACAAAGCCTAGTTCGAAAGTCGTCATGCTTAATTCGGTGGTTCCCTTACCCGTATTGGTTCCTACGATCATAACCGTGCCCATGGTTTCGGTCTTTATGTTAACGCCTGCAAATTCATCATTTTCGTAAATAACGTCGTAATTTTTCAGCGCCGCACTTTGGTATACATAAGTTATCGTTCCGTCTTCCGTTATTATGCCCGAAAGATCTCTATCCGCAGCTTTGTATTTGTAGCCGAATACGTGTTTAGGTTCGCACGTATAATAATACACGTCAGATTCGGCAGTTACTTTAGCCAACGTATCGTCCGCAATCTTTATTCCGTCTTCATCAACGTACTTTTCAGTAAGTTTCGGTCCGGGATTTGCGTCGTAAACAAGCTTTATCTTTGTGTTTGTAACGCAAGTTCCGCTCAGCGCGTCTGAACTTTCTGCGTTAAAGGTATAACCGTTTATTGCCGGAACTTCCGCCGTGCAGTCGTACGCGTAATTCCCGTTAGTTGCATTATAAGAGACTTTAATGGTTTTGGAAACGTTCAGAGAAACGTTTTCGCTGTCGCGACATTCAAGAACGATCTCCGCCGAATTTCGGGTAAAGTTGAAAGCGGCAAGAGTTTCCGCATTCTGCGAGACGTTAAACTTTCCGTCGCAAGTATATTTTGAATAGATCTTTGTTCCTTTCGTCATATCACCTAAATTCACGTCCGCAGTTGCCGCTTCG
>JAEDMA010000085.1 GCA_016295005.1 Christensenellaceae bacterium | reverse complement strand
TTCGGCGCAAAAATGCCTGCAAATGCTAACGCGCTTGCGCATTTTCGCTTGAATTTTAATACAAGTGAAAGGGTTTGGTGTTACAGTCTTTTACGTAGAAGTGTTCTACGAACACTTCGGGGCTAAAAGCCTTAAATTTATACCTAAATGCAATGATATTCGTTAAGGGAATACCCGACACGGAGAAAAATTTAAACGGAAAATATATTTACGTAGATAAGGAAAAATGATAGCGAAAATTTTGAGTTACGCTCTGACGGGGTTAAACGGTATTCCCGTAAGCGTAGAAGTGGATATTAATAACGGATTGCCGTCCTTTGACATCGTAGGGCTTGCCGACACGTCGGTAAAAGAGTCAAAAGAAAGGGTTCGCGCCGCTATAAAAAACAGCGGCAGGCTTATGCCCGTAAAAAAGATTACGGCAAATCTCGCGCCGGCGGACGTTAAAAAAGAAGGCTCCGCATTAGACCTTGCATTAGCGATAGGAGTTTTGAAATCCTGTTCTCAACTTACCGCTTCTACCGACGGTTACGTGTTTTTAGGCGAACTTTCGCTTGACGGTTCATTAAGAAGGGTAAACGGCGTTTTACCTATAATAATATCGGCGGTTTCCGAAGGATATAATAAATTCATTATTCCCAAAGGGAACGAAAAAGAAGCGTCTTTTATAGAAAACGCGGAAACTTACGCCGCGGACAACCTTAATCAGGTAATAGACCACTTGTCCGGTCTTTCGCCTTTACCGAGAGCGGAAATTTCCGAATACGTCAAAAATCCGATAAAAAACATTTACGATTGCGATTTGTCCTTCGTTAAAGGACAGAAAACGGCGAAAAGGGCGTTGGAAGTCGCAGTTTCCGGCGGACACAACCTTTTGTTCGTGGGCGCGCCGGGTACCGGCAAAACCATGCTTGCAAAGTGTATTCCGACGATTATGCCCGATATGACCAAAGAAGAAGCGTTGGAAACGACGAAAATTCATTCGGTTTACGGAATATTGAACGATAAGGACGGAATAGTAAAGGTAAGACCTTTCAGAAGTCCGCACCATACTTCCACCACCGTTTCGATGACGGGCGGCGGTTCTGATTTAAGACCGGGTGAAATAAGCCTTGCGCATAACGGCGTTTTATTTTTAGACGAAATGCCCGAATACACCCGTTCGGCGCTCGAAGCGTTGCGTCAGCCTTTAGAAGACGGCGTAATATCCATTTCGAGGGCAACCGGGAGCGTAAAATACCCCGCAAACTTTATTCTTTGCGGAAGCATGAATCCGTGTCCTTGCGGCAATTACGGTTCGGAAGATAAAGAGTGTACATGCACGCCGTCGCAGATAGCGAAGTATAAAGCGAAAATTTCCGGGCCGCTTCTTGACAGAATAGATATTCAGGTTCAGGTGGACGGCGTAAAATATTCGGAACTATCTAGCGAAGAAGAAACGGAAACTTCCGAAACCGTCAAAAAGAGAGTCGACAGAACGAGACTTATTCAGAAAGAAAGGTTTAAAGACGACGGAATACTGACTAACGCCGATATGGGCGAAAGGCAGATAAAAAAATATTGCGTTTTATCCGCCGATTGCGAAAAAATTCTTCGCGGAGCGTACGAAAGATTAGGGCTTTCGCCGAGAGCGCGAAGCAGAATAATAAAGGTTGCGAGAACTATCGCCGACATGGAACTTTCGGACAAAATTCTTCCGCAGCATATTTTAGAAGCGATAAGTTACCGCCATTATTAAAAGATGAGAGATAAAACGAAATACACTACCGAGGAACTATGTTATATCTGGATAGACGGTTTTTCGGAACTCGAATATAAGCACAAGAAAAACTTAATAGAGTTAATAAGCGGTAAAAAAGATATCAAAAAGGTTATCGAATCGGGTAAAGATTATATAATTTCCGAGATAGGGGAAGAAAAATTCAGAACGATTTCGATGTCGGCAACGCCGCAATATTTAGACTATCTTTTAGCCGAACTTAAAAGAAAGGAAGTTTACTGTATAACGCAGGCGTCGGAAGAATATCCCGACGTCCTTTTACAAACGGAAATACCGCCGCTCGTATTATACGCGAAAGGCGAATCCGATATGTTGAAAGAAAATTTATTCGGTATCGTCGGCAGCAGAAAAAGTCTGCCGCTTTCGGTAAAAATAGCCGAAAACTATACCGAAAAACTTATCGGCTACGGCTTCGTACCCGTTACGGGTATCGCCGAAGGAATAGACAAAGCGGTGTTGGAAACGGCTTTAAGAATCAACGGAAAGGCGATTTCCGTGGTTGCCGGCGGCTTTGACAATATTTATCCCGCAAGCCACACAGAACTTTTTAATAAACTATCCGAAAAAGGACTTTGCATATCCGAACACCGCCCCGAAATAAAAGCCCTTCCTTATCTTTTCCCGATAAGGAACAGAATAATATCGGGTCTGGCGCGCGGAGTTTTAATAGTCAGCGGAGCCAAAAAGAGCGGAACGCTGTATACCGCGGAATACGCGGAAGAGTACGGCAAAGATTTGTTCTGTATTCCGTACAGCGTGGGAATAGCCTCGGGCGCAGGGTGCAACGACCTTATCAAGCGCGGCGCTATTTTGACCGACGACCCGAAAGATATCGCGGATTTTTACGGAATAACGGACACTGAAGAAAAAGCCGAACTTACGAAAGACGAACTTATCGTAACGGAATGCTTAAAAGACGGCGAAAAACATATCGAAGCGATAGCGAAAGAAACGGGGAAAACCGTTTACGAAATATCGCCGATACTTTCGATGCTAGAAATAAAAGGTTACGTCGTTAAAAGCGGCGTAAACGTATATACTTTGCTTAAATAAAACGGAGGAACAGATGGATTTAATCATAGTGGAATCTCCCCACAAAGCCAAAACCATAGAAAAATTCTTAAAAGGTAAATATAAAGTAGACGCTTCCAAAGGTCACGTAAGGGATTTGCCCGTAAACTATCTCGGCGTAAATCTCAACAACAATTTCGAACCGTATTACGTTATCACGCCCGAAAAGAAGAAAGATATAAAAAGACTTTCGGAAGAAGCAGCGAAAGCGGATAAAATATATCTCGCAACCGACCCCGACAGAGAAGGAGAAGCCATATCCTGGCACTTAAAAGAAGTTTTAGGGTTATCGGAAGAACAGGTAAACAGAATAGAGTTTAACGAAATTTCTGAAAAAGCCGTTTCGGAGGCGCTCGCTCACCCGAGAAAAATCGACCAGAATCTCGTAGACGCGCAACAGGCGAGAAGAGTTTTGGACAGAATCGTGGGGTACACCGTTTCGCCCGTGGCGAGTTCCCGTCTTAACGAGAGTTTGTCGGCAGGAAGAGTTCAGTCTGTCGCGCTTAAAATGGTCGTTGACAGAGAAAGAGAAATTCAGGCGTTCAAACCGCAGGAATACTGGAACTTAAAAGCCGAACTCAAAGGGGAAAACAAGAACTCTTTTAAAGCCCTTTTGTCCGAAAAGAACGGTAAAAAGTATAAACCGGGCAACGCCGAAGAAGCGGAAAAAGTCGAAAACGAACTTAAAAATTCTCAGTTTAAGGTAAAAACCGTTAAAAAGACGGTGGTAAAATCTCACGCGCCCGCGCCGTTTATAACAAGTACCATGCAGCAGGACGGGTCTATAAAGTTAGGCGTAACCGCCCCGCAGATAATGGCGATAGCGCAAAGACTTTACGAAGGCGTCGAAACGCCGCAGGGCAACGTCGCGCTGATTACTTATATGAGAACGGACTCGGTAAGAATATCGTCGGAAGCGCAAAGCGCGGCGAGAAAATTTATCGCCGATAACTACGGTAAAGAATATCTTCCCGAAAAGCCGAATTTTTATAAAACCAAGAGCGACGCGCAGGACGCCCACGAAGCGATAAGACCTATCGACGTGAACAAAACGCCCGACAGCGTTAAAAACATACTCGATAAAAATCAGTATAAACTCTATAAACTTATTTACGAAAGATTTATCGCGTCGCAAATGAACGAAGCGATTTATAATTCCGTCGCGATAGACGTCGCGGCAGGCGAATACGTTTTAAAAACGAGCGGTAAGACCTTAACGTTTAAGGGGTATACCGCCGTATACGACGACACCAAAAAGGACGAGGACGACGAAAGCGGCAACTCTTTGATTCCTCCGCTTACCGAAGGCGAACTTCTCGATCTTATTAAACTTATCAAAGAACAGAAGTTCACGAAACCGCCCACGAGATATACCGAAGCGTCGCTTATCAAGAACATGGAAGATAAGGGAATCGGCAGACCTTCCACTTACGCCACCATTATGGCGAAACTTTCCGATAAAAAGAGAGAGTACGTAAAAAAAGAGAAAAAGTATCTTGTGCCGAATCCCATAAGTTACGAACTTATCGATTTTCTGGTAAAATATTTCCCCGATATAATGGATATATCGTTTACCGCCAAAATGGAAGACGAACTTGACGACGTTGGTTCCAACGGCAAAGACTGGCACCAACTCATTTCGGATTTTTATACGCCTTTCGAAAAAGAATTGAACGCTTCCAAAATGACGGATAAACTTTGCGATAAATGCGGCGCACCCATGATGATAAAGAGCGGCAAATACGGAAGTTATTACGCATGCTCTAATTATCCCGAGTGCAAAAACATTAAACCCGTAAACGAAAAGGTGGTTATTCCAACCGACAGAATATGTCCCAACTGCGGCAGCGTAATGGTAGAAAGGGAAGGCAAATTCGGTAAATTCCTTGCCTGCTCGAACTTCCCAAAATGCAAAACCACGGTAAGTTTAACCGAATCGGTAGGCGTTTGTCCCGAATGCGGAAAACCGACAAAAAAAATGGTAAGCCGCGGCGGAAAAGTGTTTTACGGCTGTTCGGATTACCCTAACTGCAAGTTTATGAGCTGGGATATTCCTACCGGCAAAAAGTGTCCGAAGTGCGGCGCGTACCTTATTTCGGTCAACGATAAAGTAAAATGCTCGAATAAAAAATGCGATTATAAAGAATAATGGAAAAGGTAAAAATAATAGGCGGCGGACTTGCCGGTACCGAAGCGGCTTTATACCTTGCAAAAAAGGGCGTAAAAGTCACCCTGTACGACGTAAAACCCAAATCGTTTTCGCCGGCGCACAAAAGCGAAAATTTTGCCGAACTCGTATGTTCCAACTCCCTTAAATCCAACGACGTATACGGTAACGCGGCAGGGCTTTTAAAAGAAGAAATGCGGCTTTTAGGCTCCGAAATTATCGCGGCGGCGGATAAAACGAGAGTTCCCGCAGGCAACGCGCTCGCGGTGGACAGAGAAGCGTTTTCTTCCCTTTTAACCGAAAGAATAAAGAGCGAAAGCAATATTACCGTCAGATGCGAAGAAATTTCGGAAATAAATTTCGACGAATACACGATAATTGCCACAGGACCGTTGACAATCGGCGGTTTATCGGATAAAATAACCGAAACGGTAAAGGGTAAACTTCACTTTTACGACGCTTCGGCGCCCATAGTAACTTTTGAAAGCATAGATATGGAAAACGCCTTTTTCGGCGACAGATACGGCAAAGGTAACGCCGACCATATAAATTGCCCGTTGAACAAAGAAGAATACGTTGCGTTTATTACCGAACTGCAATCGGCGGAACGCGCCGAACTTCACGAGTTCGAAAAAACCGACGTTTTCGAAGGGTGTATGCCGATAGAGGTTATGGCGGCAAGGGGTATAAACACGTTGCGGTTCGGTCCGTTGAAACCCACGGGGCTTGACGACCCGAAAACGGGCAGATGGCCGTACGCATGCCTGCAACTTCGGAAAGAGAACGAAGAAGGCACTTTATATAATCTCGTGGGGTTTCAGACAAATCTTAAATGGGGTGAACAAAAGAGGGTTTTTTCTATGATTCCCGCGTTGAAAAACGCAGAATACGCAAGATACGGAGTT
>JAEDMA010000084.1 GCA_016295005.1 Christensenellaceae bacterium | reverse complement strand
TTTTATAGAGAGATAAACGTTATCTTTCATCTTTTTTCATCCTTTTTTCAATAAGTTTTTGCACCATCGTCAAAATCATAACGACGGCAAGATAAATTATTGCGGCGGCGATAATGAATTCCATATAGTAACTCGTCATCGTGCCGAATTTATCGGCGTAACCCAAAAGATCTCTCACTTGCTTTCCGCCGACGGTAATTGCGACGTAGCAAACGACGGAAGTTTCTTTTACAAGCACGATTATTTCGTTAAAGATTGCCGGAACGACCGTTTTGATTGCCTGCGGAATAACGACTTTAATCATGGTCGTACCCCAGCCTAAACCCAAACTTCTGCCCGCTTCCATCTGCCCTTTATCTACGGAGTTTATGCCCGACCTTATAATTTCCGCCATATACGCGCCCGAATTAACGCCGAACGCTATTATAGGAACGATTATGTTGGTGGACGCCTTATACGCCGTAATCATTATGGCGTTGCACATTAAAAGTAATTGTAAAAGAGTAGGCGTTCCCCTGATAACGGTTATGTAAACGCCCGCCACTTTATCTAAAATCTTTATAAAAATATTGTTTTTGGGAGCAATTTTTACCACGGCGCAAAGCACGCCTATAAAAAAACCTATTATTACCGCGCCGAGCGCTATAAGCAGAGTAATTCCGAGACCCTGAAAAACAGAATCTCGGAAACCCCAGACGATGTTAATTTTATCTATTAAATTCATATTATTTTATTTGGCTAAATTGTAAGCACCGCTGTGTTTGTTGATGAGGTAATCTACTACGCCGTCTTCTTTTAATTTAGCGAGAACGTAGTTGATATTGCTTAAAAGTTCGGTCGCTTCTTTGTTTAAGTAGAAAGCGTAAGATTCGGGTTCGGCGTTAATCTGGAAGCATTCCAGTTCGGAATTGTTTTTGCAGATAGATTTTGCGGGTAATTCGTCGATAACGACCGCGTCGATTTTACCGCCGATATCGTTTGACGCCACGACCGCGTTTTTGTATTCGATATAACTTGCGCCCGTGCCTTCGAGTTCGCCTTTGACGTGATTTTCGTCGTCGTCTTTGGTTCCGTCTACGGCGTCTTCGATAAGCCAGCAACCGGTGGTAGATTCCTGCATGCCCATCTTTTTACCGGAAAGTTTGGTTAAATCGATTTTACCGTCGGTTAAGTCCGCTTCTGAAAAAGTTCCTTTCTTAACGATTACGTATTGAACGGAAGTAGTGTAAGAATCGGAGAAGATACCCGTTTCGCTACGTTCCGCGTTTACCGTAATGCCTGCCGCGCCGACAGCCCATTTGTCGTTCTGAACGTTAGTAAAAATTGCACCGAACGCAACATCTTTTACAACGAGATTGTATCCTAAAATTTCGCAGATTTCGCTCATAAGGTCGATATCGGAACCAACGACTTCGCCGTTTTCGTTAAGATATTCGAAAGGCGCAAATCCCGATTCGGTATAAACGGTGATGGTCTGCTTGCCGTTCGAACCTTTATTATCACCGCAAGCGGTAAGCCCTAAAAGGCACCCCGCGGTTAAAACAAGCGTAAATAAAAGCGTTAATAATTTTTTCATAGTTGTTTCTCCTTGCGCCACGCGCTAACTTTTTTGAATTTATGTGCTTATTATAAATCCGCTTTTTTTATTTGTCAAACATTTTTTGCATATTTTTTGAAAATTTTTAATATTTTTTCATTTTTATGTATTATTTTGTATAATTTTATGCATATTTATTTTATTTATGCATAATAAACCCTATAAACGACCGTTTTTACCGTTAAAACTTGCCCGTTTAATCCCAAACATTATGGATATATAACGCTAACGAAGCGAAAAACTAACCGTTATCCCACCCGAAAACAGAAAAAGGCGGCGGAATAGCCGCCCCGTACAGAGCCCTGCGCTTTGTCGGCGAATATTTTCGGGCGGGCGGCGTTATTTTCGCAATTACACGTTGATTTTCGTTCATTTCATTATCGGAAATTTAAAAATAAGAACCCGGACGGAAATTCGCCCGAGTATAAACGAGTATATATAAACAATAAAAGTATAAGTTTTCACTTTTCTACAGAAAAACAAAAGTTTTTTTGCGGCTTTTTTGAAAAAATCAGATAATTTTCGTCAGTTCGTTTACGTCTTTTAAGATAAGGTCGGGGTGAATATCCCCTTTTTCGGCTTGTTCTTCGGTAGAATGACCGGTCAAAACCATAATCGTGTTAAACCCGCCGTTTACGCCGAAAGCAATATCGGTAAGAAGAAAATCGCCCACCATGGTAACGTCTTCTTTTCTTACTTTCAGAGCTTTAATAACGTTTTCCGCCATAATGCCGTAAGGTTTTCCCGTTATAACGTCGGGAGTTCTTCCGCTGCTTTTTTCAAGCAGGCACATAAACGAGCCTACGTCGGGAACGGGAGCGACGGGCGCGGGACAAGTGGCGTCAGGGTGGGTCGCGATGTACTTTTTACCGAAAACCAGAAGTTCGTTCGCTATTTCCAACTTTTTATAGGTAAGTTCTTTATCGAAAGTAAGCAAAACGGCAGTCGCGTCTTCCCCCGTTTTCACCCCTTTTGCTTTTATATATTCGGAAACTCTTTCCGTAGCCACGGGAAAGAAAACGTCGTCTTTCATATTATCCGAGATATAGTCGATTGCCGAATCTAACGACGAATAGAAAAAATCGCCGTCCTTCCAGAGCCCCATTTTAACGAGTTTTTCTATATAGAATTCTTTGGTAACGGAAGAATTGTTGGTAAGATACCCTACCCGAATACCTTTTCCGCGTAAAAAGTTCATAGTTTCGGCAACGTTGCCGATAGGTTTGTCGCCTACGTACACGGTACCGTCCAGATCGAACAAAAACACCTTGCTTTTCTTTATATTATCTTTCATCTTAATCTCCGTACGAAAAAAAGTATAATTATTTTACAGAATTTTGTCAACGAATTTAGTTTACCGATTTTTTTAATTACTACTCGCTTTTTGCGGAGGAAATTTTATCGTTCGGATTTGAAAGTCTATTTTCCGCCCGACGCACGCCACTTTTAATTCGCCTGTAATTTACTAACGGAATCGCATATAATGCAAAACGCTTCCCTTTCGGAAAGCGTTTTACAATAGGAAAAAGTTTATTGAGAGTGTGGACATTTCAAGTAAAGAGTTCCTTCTCTTTACACCCATATCATACTAAACGAACCTTAAAAAATCCTTGAAAATTTTTTAAATTTTAAAAATTTTAAATTTTTTTCAATAAAATTATGATACTATATAGACATGAAGATATTAGTCGTTGACGACGAAAGGCAATTAACCAACGCCCTTTCGGTCATTTTAAAACAAAATAAGTACGCGGTAGACGTCGCTTACGACGGCGAAGAAGGTTTGGACTACGCCCTTACGGGATTATACGATTTAATAGTTTTAGACGTAATGATGCCAAAAAAAGACGGCTTCGAAGTGGTAAAAGAGTTAAGGGAAAATAAAATTTCCACGCCCGTTTTAATGCTTACGGCAAAATCCGAAACGAGCGATATTATTTCGGGGTTAAACTACGGCGCAGACGATTACCTTACCAAGCCTTTCGACACGGGCGAACTTTTAGCGCGCATAAAAGCGCTTTTAAGAAGAAAACCCGAGTTCGCGGGCAACGTTATCGAATACGGCGACCTTACTTTAGACCGCGACTCTTTCGAACTCGCGAAAGGCAGCCATAAAATCGCTCTCGGGAAAAAAGAGTTTCAAATTATGGAAATGCTTATGCTGAACAAGGGCAAGACCATAGAAAAAGAAAAACTTATCGAAAAAATATGGGGTTACGATTCGGAAGCGGAATATAACACCATAGAAGTATATATAACCTTTTTAAGAAGAAAAATCACCGCCTTGAATTCAAGCGCGGAAATCAAGTCCGTTCGCGGAATCGGTTATACTCTGGGAGCGAAAAATGATTAAAAAAGCGCAGATATCTTTCGTTCTGATAACTATAAGCATACTGCTTTTCGTGTTCGGAATAATATTTTGCGGAAGTCAGTTTTTTATAGACATGGCGAAACAACAGTCGATAGACAGGTCGATTGACAGAATCGCTTATATATACCTACAGAACGAAGATAATAAAGTAAACTATTCCCCTATACCGTCAAAAAGCATTTACTATTATAAAAACTATTCCCCCGTTTACGATTCAAACACTTTTACGAAAGAGCAGGTGTTCTACTACGTAAATTACTGGGTCACGCTCGACCCTCCGTTCGAAGGCAAAATAGGAAATCTCGTATATAAGACTTACAAAGAAGATTATTTTTCTTACGATTCTTCTTCCGCGTATTGCATAGTCGCGTTGGACGTATCGGACACGGTAGCAATGTTTCACCAGTTCACGATTAAATTGTTATCAATTTTAATAGTTATACTGGGGCTATTATCTTGTCTCGTGTGCGCGTTGTCTTTCGTAGTCGTAAAACCCATAAAAGACACCTTTTCCAAACAAAAAATGTTTATATCGGACGCCAGCCACGAACTGAAAACGCCGCTGACGATAATCTCCGCAAGTACCGATGTTATAAGAAAAGACCCCGTAAACGCGCAATGGATAAACAACATAAAATTGCAGACGCAACGTCTCGAAGGGCTTGTAAACGATATGCTCACCCTTGCCAAATTCGACGAAGCGAAGTTCACTGTCTGCCCCACCCGCGTTAACCTTTCGGAAGTGGTAACCGACTGCGTTCTTCCGTTCGAAGCGCTGGCATACGAAAAAGGAAAACAACTTTCCCTTTCGGTAGAAAAAGACGTTTTCGCCAACTGCGATTTGAATTGTCTTAAAAAAGTCGTCACGATATTAACGGACAATGCGGTAAAATACGCAGAAGAACGTTCGATAATATACGTTTCGCTCGTAAAAGAAGGCGATAAAGCGATATTTACCACTAAAAACGACGGCAGCATAATTCACGAAAAAGATTCCAACAGAATTTTCGAAAGATTCTATCGCGGAGATTCTTCGCGTTCCAGAGAATCGGGCGGAAGCGGACTCGGGCTGTCGATTGCGAAATCTTTTGCCGACGCAAACAAATGGAAACTTTCCGCTAAATCCGTTTACGGAAAAACCATGACCATTACCCTTACGGTTAAAGCAAGTTAAAATCCCGACCGCCAACTTTTAACCTTCTTTTTTTTATAAGCGGGCATATGAACATATGCTCTGTTCGGAAAACGACCGCACCCGATATAAAACTCTTTTTTTACATCTGATACATTACCGTAACGCTTCTATGTCGCTGCGGCGCCGCTCGATTTTTGTCTGTTCTTTACGCAAAAAATCGGTTCTTCTGATTAAAAGAACCGATTTTTTTAATTCTGTTTTTATTATGCGGAATTTTTCACCGCAACGTTGTTTTATTCCGCGGGCGTTTCCGAAGCGGGACTTTCCTGTCCTTCTTCCGCCGTTTCGCCGTTTTCCCCGTCGATTTCGTCGTCTTCGGATTTAGGCGCGATAGCGATTTTCGCCACGGTGGAATCGTCTATCTTCATTATCCTTACGCCTTGGGTATCTCTGCCGATTTTGCTTATATCTTCCGCGGAAACCCTGATAATCGTGCCGTTTACGGTTATTATCATAATATCCTCTTCGGGGGAGATAAGTTTCATGCTGACTATCTTTCCCGTTTTTTCGTTGAGAACGCCGGACTTTATGCCTTTACCGCCGCGTTGCTGCAATCTGTATTCTTCTACGTCGGTACGTTTGCCGTAACCGTTTTCCGTCATCGTGATGACTTCGTAGCCTTCTTTTATAACGGACATATCGACTACAACGTCGTCATCGTTAAGTTCGATGCTTCTTACGCCCTGCGTATCTCTGCCGGTCGCCCTTACGTCTTCTTCCGAGAATCTTATGCACTTGCCGTCTTTGGTGGCGACGAATATTTCGTCTTTACCCGAACAGGTCTGAACGGAAATGAGTTCGTCGTTTTCGTTAATGCTTATGGCGATTTTACCGACCTTTCTTATATTTGCGAAT
>JAEDMA010000083.1 GCA_016295005.1 Christensenellaceae bacterium | reverse complement strand
TGTAAAGTTTGCCGCCGATTTCAAAGAACTTTCGGAGAAAGTAAAATTCTATTCTGAAAAAAAAGAAAAATTAAAGAGAATAATTATTCTCGGCGCGGGCGACGTTTATTACGACGCAAAAAAAATAGTTGGCGAAAACACTTGCCAAAGCCGATGAAATAGTCTACACTATAAAAGCAAAATCAAGTTGCTTGTAGAAGGGAGTAGTTAGCGCGTTTGCGTGCGAATTTCCGTCAATACGGTTTTTACCCGGGAATTCGGAACTGTAACAATGGTTTTAACAAGACTTTTACCGTTTATCGCGGTAGAAGTCTTTTTTGTTGCAAATGAGGTTTATATGAAAATTTTTGTTCTTGTAGTTTTTATCCTGATGTATATCGCCATAATCGCCTTTTCCGATTATAAACACTGGATAACCGGCGCGGTTGCCGTGCTGGTTGTAGGCGGGTGTCTGATTTTTGGCGTTACCGACTTTCAAAAGACCGTTTCTTCAATAGATTTTAACGTTATTTTAATGCTGCTCGGAATAATGCTTACGGTCGGCATGTTTTCGGAATCGAATATGCCGAACAAAATAGCGGACGGGCTGATGGCTAAAATCCCGAACGGTATGGCGGCTATTGTTGTTCTTTCTGTGTTAAGCGGGTTGGTTTCCGCCTTTATCGACAACGTCGCCACGGTTTTAATGCTTGCGCCGATAGGTATAGCGATTTCAAGAAAACTTAAAGTTTCGCCCGTTCCCGTGATTATTTGTATAGCCGTTTCGTCTAACTTACAGGGGGCGGCAACGTTAGTCGGGGATACGACTTCTATTATGCTTGCCGGTTTTGCCGATATGAGTTTTTTCGACTTCTTTGTGTTAGACGGAAAACCGTCGATTTTTTTCGCGGTGGAAATCGGAGCGATAGCGACCGTTCCCGTTTTAATTTTTATTTTCCGAAAGAGCAATCAGAAAATCTGTTTCGAAAGGGAAAACGTACAAGTAAAATCCGTTGTTCCGACAGTGATTCTTTTATTGAACATAGCGGCGCTCGTCGTGTCATCTTTTATTCCCGTAAAACACGAACTGACGAACGGAATTATCTGTATCGCATTCGGGCTTATCGCGGTAATCTTCAATACGATTAAATTCAAATCAAATCCGCTTAATACGATTAAAGAAGCGGTAGATTATCAAACCGTTTTGTTTTTGTTTTTCCTGTTTATGATAATCGGTTGCGTGGAAGAAGTCGGAATAATAAAAGATATAAGCAAATTCTTTATTTCGATAGGCGATAAAAATCTCTTCCTGTTATATACGGTAATAGTGTTCGGTTCGGTGTTGTTGTCAATGTTTATTGATAATATCCCGTACGTTGCGACAATGCTTCCGGTTATCGCGGGGATTGTTTCGTCTATGGCAAATCCTGCGCCGGGTGTAGAATATTTGCTTTATTTCGGACTTCTTGTCGGCGCGACGCTCGGCGGAAACTTAACTCCCGTTGGCGCTTCCGCAAACGTCGTAGGAATAGGATTTCTTAAAAAGAACGGTGAAACGGTAAAGACTTCCGACTTCCTTAAAATCGGCGTACCGTTTACTCTTATCGCCGTGTTATGCGGATATGCGTTTATATGGCTTATTTGGGGCGTGTAAAACCGAAAAAGGTTGAAATCGATATATTTACTAAAAGACGTAACATAGTTTGTTTTGAACTTAAACGAAGGCTTATAAACGAGACGAAAACGTACGCCGTAAAACTCTGTACTAATATATAAAAAATGCTCCGTAGTTAGCACGGAGCATTTTTATGTGTGTGGGGGATAGGTTGCGTGCTTGATATTGAACGGCAATAAATATTAGTTTACGAGATTTCTTCCGCGTAAGGGGTATCAGAAATAACTATTGCGATTGTGTTGGGTTATGGCTGCTTATTTATCGATAATCTATTTGTTTAAAGTTAGGTTTTAAAAAAGATTAGCCTGAGAACTATTCTGTATAATAAAGTGTTTATAAATTGCGATTGTCTATTGTACGGAGTTTTAAAGATACCGCAAATATAATTACTAAAAAAAACGGCTCCTGCAAAACTGCAAGAGCCGTAAATTTCACTTTATCGAATTAGTGAGTTAAGAAGAACATTGCGCCGAATACCAAACCGATAATAGCGGTGGTAATGTCTTTCTTTTTGAATTCGCCGGTGAAGATCTGAATCAAGGTGTAGGAGATAAGACCTAAACCGATACCGAAAGAGATGTTGTAAGTGAAAGCCATCATTGCAATCGTTATGAACGCGGGGAGGGCTTTCGCAGGGCTTAACCAGTCAACTTTGGTTACGCAGTTCATCATAAGAACGCCGACGTAGATAAGAGCGGGCGCGGTAGCATAAGTGGGTACGAGTTTAGCAATCGGGCTTAAAAACATAACTACGATAAATCCGAGAGCAACAACAATAGAGGTGAGACCCGTTTTGCCGCCTTCCGCGATACCGGAAGAAGATTCAACGAACGTCGTAACGGTAGAAGTACCTAATACTGCGCCGGTGCAGGTTGCGATAGCGTCTGAAAGCATTTCGCGATCCATGTTAGGAACGTTGCCGTTTTCGTCTAACAAGTTACCACGAGCGCAAGCACCGTATAAAGTTCCGATAGTATCGAACATATCAACGAGGCAGAAAGCGAAGGCAGCGGTAACAAGCGTAAGAATCAATTGAGCAGAAGAGTGATTTGAAAGATAACCGGAGAAGTCAAAACCTTCGGTAAATACTTTGCCGAAAGAAATTTCGCCGAAATCTTTGAAAGCGGTGAAAGGATTGTCAAAGGTGATGCCGGCAAAGATGGATTTGCACGCTTCGTCGCCCCAAGCAAGACCGAGAGCAGCAAGAGCATAATATAAAACAGCAGAACCTAAAATACCCCAAAGAATTGCGCCCTTAACGTTTTTGTGAGAAAGAACGGCAATGGCGATAAGACCAGCGAAAGTAACCATAATGGGGAATACGCTTGAGTAAGTAGCGCCACCCAAAAGGTTTAACGAAATCATGGAAACACAGGTGGAATCGTTTTTAACAACGATACCGGCATTTTGTAAACCTATGAAAGCGATAAACAAGCCGATACCTGCGGGAATAGCAGTTTTTACACAATCGGGGATGGCATTGAAAATTTGTCTTCTTAATCCCGTTACGGTCAAAAGTAAGAATACGATACCGTCGATAAGGATAAAGACAAGCGCGTTGGCGTAAGACAAACCGTTGGACATGCCGAAGCCGCAGACGGTATAAACAAAGTAAGCGTTAAGACCCATGCCGGTAGCTTGCGCAAGCGGTAATTTAGCCAGTAACCCGATTAAAACAGTACCGATTGCAGCCGAAAGTGCGGTAGCAATGAAAACGCCGTTGTAAAGAAGACCGTTAAGTTCCGTCTTTACGGGAACGCCGTCTACAAATTTATAACCGAGATCTGCAAACATAGCCGGGTTAACGAGTACGATGTAGATCATCGTCATAAATGTAACGAGACCCGCAACGATTTCGGTTTTTACCGTGCTGCCCATTTTCGAGATTCCGAAAAACTTGTCGATTTTACCGACTTTTTTTTCGGAAACGTTCTGTGTGTTTTCCATAATAGAAAATCTCCTTATAAAAATTTTTTCCTTATTTTATCACGGCGTTTTTGCCGAGATTTACAAAAAAGTAAAAAACGTAGAATTTTTGCGCAACGACAATAAATTCTACGTTCAAAATCCCGTAAAAGCAAGAATTCAAACAATAGTGGTTCATTTACGGTGAACCGTAGAGACACGCAACCATATCATGCGCATATATTGCCGACAAAATTAAATTACACGATGATTATAATATTTAAATTTCGGTTTTGTCAAACGAAATTATGCGAAAAAAAATTTTTGTCGAAAAAAATCCGAGTTTTTTATATTCAATCCGTAGTGGTTATGCATTTTATAAACACTATATATATTATAAAAAGTTTTTTTGAAAAGGCGAAACGGATAATCGCTTGACTTTATAAGTTTAAGAGATTATGATATAAACATAAATTCGGTAATTGGAGAACATATGGATACGAGAACGGAAAAAGATTGTTTAGGCGAAATAGAAGTTCCCTCCGAAAGGTTGTGGGGCGCTCAGACCGAAAGGAGTTTTGAAAACTTTAAAATCGGTTCGGAAAAAATGCCGAGAGAAATCATCAGGGCGTTCGCCTTACTGAAAAAGGCTGCGGCGGAAGCAAATTTGTTTCTGAAAAAAATATCGAAAGAAAAAGCCGAAGCCATTAAATCGGCATGCGACTATATTTTAAACGGCGGTTTGAATAACGAATTTCCGTTATCGGTCTGGCAGACGGGAAGCGGAACGCAGACCAACATGAACGTAAACGAAGTTATCGCCAACTTCACGAATAAGTTGACTAACAGAAATCTTCTTCATCCGAACGACGACGTGAATATGAGCCAGAGTTCCAACGATACTTTTCCGACGGCATTGCATATTGCCGCGATTCTTTCTGTTACGGAAAAACTTTTGCCCGCCGTGGACAAACTGATCGATACCCTGAAAGTTTTAAGAGATGAAAACATGGACGTGTTGAAATGCGGCAGAACTCATTTGCAGGACGCCGTTCCTTTAACTTTCGGACAGGAAATTTCCGGTTGGGTAAGCGCGCTTACTCTTGACAGAGAAAATATCGACCATACGCTCAGCGGCTTATATTCGTTGGCAGTCGGAGGAACAGCCGTCGGTACGGGTCTTAACGCGCCGCAGGAATTCGGCAGCGTTACCTCGGCGATAATTTCGCAATACACGGACAGACCGTTCCGATCCGCAGACAACAAATTTCAGGCGTTATCTTTCAGAAACGACATTACCTTTTCGCACGGAGCGATTAAAACGCTTGCATGCGATTTGATGAAAATAGCCAACGACGTCCGCTGGCTGGCTTCCGGACCCAGAAACGGGCTGGGGGAAATCACTATCCCGGCAAACGAGCCCGGTTCGTCCATTATGCCCGGCAAAGTAAATCCTACCCAGTGCGAAGCGGTTACTATGGTATGCGTTCAGGTTGTCGGTAACGACACGTCTATATCTTTTGCAGACTCGCAGGGAAATTTCCAGCTTAACGTATATTTACCCGTGATTGCGTATAACTATCTGCAATCGGTAAACCTGCTTTCAGACGCAATAATTTCCTTTGAAAAGAACTGCGTTTCCGGTATAAAACCCGTTAAAGCCAAAATGACAGAAAACGTTGAAAAATCTTTAATGCTCGTGACGGCGTTGAATCCGTATATCGGTTACGAAAACTCCGCAAAAGTCGCAAAATACGCGTTGGAAAACAATAAAACGTTAAAGCAGGCTTGCGCCGAATTAGGTTTTTTTAACTCCGATACCTTTGACAGAATTTGTCGTCCGGAAGATATGGTTAATAAAAAATAAATAGATAAATTGCCTATATCGAGGTTTAATTGCTTGCGATAGACGGATAAAACGAATATAATGATACACGGAAAAACAAACAAGAGGTTAAATTAATGAACTTGAAAACTAGACCTAATTGTATTATAATAATGGACGGTTACGGTTATAATCCTTCCGATAAAGGCAACGCCGTTAAAGCAGCGGACAGTAAAAACGTTAAAGAATTCTTAAAAGAATATCCGTCGACTCTTATCGGGGCAAGCGGACTCGACGTCGGTCTTCCCGACGGGCAAATGGGTAATTCCGAAGTCGGACATCTCAATATGGGCGCCGGCAGAATTATTTATCAGGATCTTACCAAAATTACAAAGGCGATACAGGACGGCGATTTTTTCACGAACGCCGCGTTGCTTAAAGCGGTGGATAACGCCGTTAAAAACAACAAAAAACTTCATCTTTACGGACTTTTGTCGACGGGCGGCGTACATTCTCATATAACGCACCTTTTCGCATTATTGAAACTTGCCAAAGATAAAGGGGTAAAGGAAACTTACGTTCACTGCTTTATGGACGGAAGAGATACTCCGCCGACTTCGGGCGAAAATTTCGTTAAAGAATTACAGGAAGAAATTAATAAACTCGGATACGGCAAAATCGCGAGCATTTGCGGAAGATATTACGTTATGGACAGGGACAACAACTGGGACAGAACGGAGAAGGCTTACGATA
>JAEDMA010000082.1 GCA_016295005.1 Christensenellaceae bacterium | reverse complement strand
CGTGTATATTCTCGCAGGGCAGTCAAACGCCGCAGGGTTTACGCCCATAGCAAGTTTGTTTAAGCCTTACACTTACGGCGGCGAAATGAATGCGGACAAAGTAAACGAATATATGAACGGCTATAAAGACGTTTTATATTACGGCGTCGCGCAGTCGAATTCTCCCGAAACGGCGGGGGTAAGTTGGACGGTCGTTTCTTCGGGTAAAGGCGCTAACGCTTACAGAATAGGACCCGAACTCGGATTTGCCGAAGCGATGAGCGCGTATTACGGCGGTTCGAACGGAAAAGCCGCTCTTATAAAATACGCGGTAGGTTCTACCGGTTTTACAAACGCTAACGGCACCATTACCGGTACTTACGGCAACTGGATGAGTCCTTCTCTTAAAGCAGAAAAAGTAGGTCAGGGCGTAACCCTTATCGAAAAAGCCGGTCTTATGTACGATAACCTTATCAAAACCTTTGAAATGGGGATAAATGACCTTATCGCGCAAGGATATAATCCCGTTATAAAGGGCGCGTTGTGGTTACAGGGTTGTCAGGACGCCTGCGTTGAAGCGGACGCTCCGCAATACTGCAACTATATTTCCCTTTTGATTAAAGATTTAAGACAGAACGTCGGCGAAATTCTTACCGAAAAAAGACTCGAACAAGACGTTTCCGAACTGCCTTTCGTTATATGTAAAATCGGCGAAAATCTGGAAGCCGCTACATACGAAGACATCGTAAGAAAACAAATGCAGATGGCTGCCGCATCTAACGTCAACGTAAGAATCGTTGAAACGACGGGATTTATTCTTCCCGACGAAAACGATAACAACGACCGTTGGCACTTCGCCGGTAAAGACATTATCGAAATCGGCAAGAGATTCGCTAGCGTATTAAACCAGATGAACGGCAAAACCGAAGAAGTTAAATTCACCGTTACGTTCGATACGGACGGCGGTTCTGCGGTTGACAGCCAAAAAGTGGTACAGTATATGTCCGCGGTTAAACCCGACGACCCGATAAAAGAAGAATATACTTTCAGTCATTGGGCGGCGGAAGGCTCGACCGAAGAATTCGACTTTACCGCAACCGCTATTCAGTCTGATATAACTCTTAAAGCGGTTTGGGTTTCCCCGTGCCGCGTTACCGTAGGCGAAACGGAAAACGGTACGGTTACAGTAGATAAACAGAGCGCTATGTCCGGTTCGGAAATCACCGTTACGGCAACTCCCGATATCGGTTATAAACTTAAAGCGATTCTCGTAGACGGCGAAGAAATAGAAGGCAATAAGTTTACTCTTACGGCAGACGCTGTTGTTTCCGCGATATTTGTCGAAGACGAAAACTACGTTGCGATAACCGTAGGGGACTGCGAACACGGTTCGATTTCCGTCGATAAAGACAACGAATACATCGGCAACACAGTCAACGTTATCGTTACCCCCGATAAAGGTTACAAACTAAAAGCCATTTACGTAAACGGCGAAAAAATCGAGGGCGCTTACTTCACGGTGGCGGCGGCAAGCGTGGTTACCGCCGAATTCGAAACAGACGAAAACTACGTCGCTATAACCGTAGGTAACTGCGAACACGGTTCCGTTACCGTCGATAACGATCACCAGTATATCAATATGACGGTTACCGTTACCGCTACGCCCGACGAAGGATACAAACTAAAAGCCATTTACGTTAACGGCGAAGAAATAGAAGGCAATTCCTTCGTGGTTACGGGAGAAACGGTTGTTAACGCCGAATTCGTTAAAATAGAAACGAACGCGGGCGGTTGTGGTTCCAGAGTAAACGTTTTAGGCGGAATCGTTGCGACTATGGCTATGCTTGTTTCGGCGTTGTTTATCGTTAAGAAAAAACTTGCCGACTAATCGGTAATACTCTTAAAAGACTTAAAGCCCGAAATCTTTTCGGGCTTTAATATTTTTATCTTGGATTAAAATTATGATTTATATCGTTCCGATATCTTACGCCGTTATACTTTTTACGGCAATTATATTGAAAATAACGGGTGTCTTCGGAAAAGAAGCCTCTTCTATTTTAATGAAAATAGTCTTAAACGTTACTCTTCCCGCGGCGGTTATCTGCGCCTTTGATAACATTTCGGGCGGCGGAGAATTGCTTACGCTTATTTTTGCGGGACTTTTGTTTTCGCTTATTCCGTTTTTGCTCGCTTTCGTTTTTACGTTTAAGGCGGAAAAAAATATCAGGGCGTTTTATATGTTCAACGCGGGCGGGTACAATATAGGCTGCTTTTCGCTTTCTATCGTTTCGGGTGTGTTCGGCGGAACGGGAGGAGTTGCGGCGTGCCTTTTCGATACGGGTAACGCGATAGTCGTTACAGGAGGTTCGTACGCGGCGGCTTCGGGTATGCTCGGGTTTTCGGATAACGGCTCTCCCTTTTTAACGGGAATAAAAAGGCTGTTTTCGTCTATTCCTTTCGACACGTACCTGCTTATGCTTGTTTTAACCGTGTTTTCCCTTAAAATCCCCGTGGAAATCACGTCTCTCCTTAAACCCGTGGCGCAGGCGAACGGTTTTCTCGCTATGTTTACGGTAGGGTTGTTGTTCGATAAAAGCGGATTAAAATCTTACGCTCGCTCGGTAATCGTCGTGTGCGTGATAAGGCTGGTTTTCGCCGTCGCCTCGGCGTTTGCCGTGTATTACCTTTTCCCGTATAGCGATACGGTTAAAAAAGCGTTAATTTTCGTTCTGTTTTCGCCGACGAGCGCGCTCGCGCCGATTTTCTGCGAAAAACTTTGCGGCGAAGGCGCAAGAGCGGGCGCGGTTTCTTCGGCAACGGTGGTGCTATCTATTATTTACTATTTTATTCTAACCGCGATTTTGACTTGAATTTTAAACTAAAAGATTGCGTTTTCCCGACGGCAAAACTGCCGTCGGGAATTTTTTTGCCTTTGAAAGGGGAATAATGGAGATAACGGAAAAAGGGAAAATAAAACGTAACCGCGGCAAAGATTAAAATCATATATATGTGAATATGTTGAATATTGCCGAAATAAATCTTACGTCGTTAAAGAAAAACGCTCTTTTTGTTAAAAAAAAGTTGCCCGAAAAAACAAAACTATGCGCCGTAGTGAAAGCTGACGCTTACGGTCACGGGGCGGAAGAGTGCGCCCGCGCGTTATATTCCGTCGCCGATTGTTTCGCCGTAGCTTTGACGGAAGAGGGCGTCAGGCTTCGTCAAAGCGGTATAGATAAAGATATTCTGGTTCTGATTCCGCCATTTCCTTGCGATATTAAGCGCGGCGTGGAATACAGACTTACTTTTGCGGTAGACAGCTTTTCTCAGATTAAGCTAATCGATAAAGAAAGCAAAAAGCAAGGGAAGAAAACGAAAATTCACTTAAAGTTTGACAGCGGCATGAACAGATTCGGCGTTTCTTCCGTCGAAGAAGTAAAATCGCTTGCGGAATACGCCGCAAAACTCAAGAATATTTTTTTGGAAGGAATTTTCACCCATTTTTACGACGTGAACGACGACGAATCGGTTAAAATTCAGTATGGCAAATTTTTACTTGCAATTGAAGCCGTCAGGGTTTATAATAAAGACGTTGTACGCCATATCTCGGCAAGCGGCGGGTTTTTAAAAGGGTATTATCTCGATATGGTGAGAATAGGTATTCTCCTTTACGGGTATAAACCTTTTAAGAACGCAAGCATAAACGTAAAACCGATTATGAAGGTATACTCTCCCGTAATTAAAGAAAAAATGATAAAAAAGGGAGAAACTGCTCTTTACGGCGGTAAAAGAGCCGATAAAGATACCAAAGCCTTTCTCGTAAGGTACGGTTACGCGGACGGGTTACCGAGAAAAGATGTTTCGGGGCAATTCAACAACAGGTGTATGGACGTTTCTTTACAAACGCAAAAGGTCGGTAAAAACGGGTTTTTTAACGTTCTCGACGACGCGGACGTTCTCGCCGAAAAATACGGCACAATAAGTTACGAGATTTTAACGAAGGTTGCTTTAAGGGCGGAAAAAATTTATATACGTTAATCCCACGGAGTACATATGAAATACTATCTGAAAAAATTTTTGTTTTTGTTCATCTACGTCATCATGATGGACATAGTTTCGTTCGGCGCGGTTTCCATTCAGACGGAATTATGGGTAAGAGTTCTTCTTTCAATTTTATCTATCGCGATGTATCTTCTTATCGTGGTTATTTTCGGCTACGCCGAAGGAAAACTAGCCGAAAAAACCTTGTTTTCCAACGACAACAACCGCCGTTTCATTATCGAAACGGGTAAGGACATACCATTAAAAGAACACGAAGAATTTAAGGCGTGGAAAGGCTTTTTTATCGGCGCAAGCGCGTGCTTCCCGATGATTTTAGGGCTTATCGTTCACCTTATAGTATATCTTTCCACAGGCACCGTGACCGCGGTAGGCGGCGCGACTTCTATTTGCTATATGCTCTTTTACGCGCCGATTTTCGCGGGGTATCTCGTGAGCGAAACGCCTGCTCCTTGGGCGTCGTATTTTATAACGTTATACGGCGTTGTCGCCACAACGTTGTCGTTCGGCATTTCGTATATCGCAGGGGCTGCAAAAATGAGAAAAGAATACGATAAAATCAGAGAAAAACAAAAAACCATTTACGGAGAATAGAATTGAGAATCATCGCCGGGAAATTTAAGGGAAGAACTCTTCTGGAATTCAAGGGGTACGATATTCGCCCGACTTCCGACAGGGCAAGGGAAAGCCTTTTCGATATTTTACAATTCAAAGTTCCCGGGTGCGCCTTTTTAGACCTTTTCTGCGGCACGGGCGCGGTCGGGATAGAAGCGTTATCCCGCGGGGCGAAAAAGGCGGTTCTTAACGACGTTTCCCGTGAAAGCGTTAAAATCGCAAAACAAAACGTCGCGAAACTCAATAACCCCGATGGAATTACGTTAACTAATTTCGACGCGGAAACTTTCGTTAAATCGTGCGGCGAAAAATACGACGTTATTTTTCTCGACCCGCCGTACAAAAGCGACGCGGGATTAAAAACGTTGAACTTTATAAAAAATATATTGAAAGACGACGGAATAGTCGTTTTCGAAAGCGAAACTGCTTTTGACGGCGAAGCGGACGGGCTTACCGTTTACGACAGCCGTCGCTACGGCAGAGCCTGTTTTACTTTCTTTAAAAAATCTGTATGAAAAAGTGCGTTTTTGCGGGGACTTTCGACCCCTTTACCTTAGGTCATGAAAAAATAGTCGAAAAAGCCCTTTTATACTACGACAAGGTTTACGTCGTTATAGGCGTTAATCCCGAAAAAAAACCTTTCTTTTCGGTAGAAGAAAGACTTGGTTTTATTCGCGAGTGTTTTAAAAACGACGACAGGGTGGAAGTCGATTTTAACAGCGGGTTTACCGTCGATTTTTTGAAGAAAAACGGCGTTACCGATTACGTTCGCGGAATCAGAAACGACGCCGACGTAAAATATGAAAAAGCCGACGAAGAGGTAAATCGCAAACTCTATCCCGAACTTAATTACGTTTATATCCGTTGCGGTAAAGATTCCGAAAACGTCAGTTCTACGCTGGTGAAAGAAAAACTTTATAAAGGAGAAAGCGTTTCGGGGTTGTTGCCCGAAAAATCGGAAAAACTCGTGATAAACGCTTTTAACGACAAAATAAAAAACTTAAAATAATCGCTATAATAAAACTTAATATTGCAGTCGCTGCCTTTCCCAAAACGAAAGGGGCGATTTTTATTTTTGCTTTTTTCAAAAACACCGTCGATTGCGCTATCACGCATATTCCGCCGAATCCGCATATAAACGCCGTCCACGGAAGCATAGAAAAAGATTTTATCGCCGACAACGTTTTTATTCCTTTGGTACATTCGAACAGCCCGAAGATAATCCCTTTCGCCGTAGTTTCGTTTTTAAATAGTTTCGTAAGGGGCGCCGTTAAGGGATATAGTACGTTATAAGCCGATAAAATTTCGGTAAAAATATAAAATACGGTTATCATTCCGCCGACGGTTAAAGAAGATATTACCGAAGAAAAAACGCTTTCGGAGAACACGTCGTCGTTTGCGGTAACGGTTACGGGTAAATCTACCATAGGCTTATCCTTACGTTTATAAAAAGAAAAGACTATGCCGGTTAAAATTACCGCCGCGGTTACCGAAATAAACAAAAGCGACCCGAAAAGAGGATTGTTAAAAGC
>JAEDMA010000081.1 GCA_016295005.1 Christensenellaceae bacterium | reverse complement strand
TCTTTGCAGCCAACAGATACAAGTTCACACACAATGACTGTTGACAGCCTGGCACGCCCGGCGCGATTCGAACGCGCGGCCTTTCGCTTAGGAGGGGTCCGTTACATCCATTTAACTAAGGAAACACGATTGTGGTAATAAATCTAAGTTAATATAAAACAATAATAATCAAAATTCAAGCACATAATCATATTATTTAAAAATTTTTATTAAAACTGGAGTATTATGCTCAAACCTACGAACAAATGCTTAAAAAAGTATAAGGCTTAACTGTATAATTCATTGACTCATAATATTGAATATCTTTTTACTTCAAACTTTCCACTCTGCTCCACACAAAAAAACACAATGTTTTTTATTAGAACCAATGAATTATACATCTAAACGAATCAAAACACTCTTAAAGCGTTTCTACTCCGCAAGGATTAAATATACGAATATGAAGTTGTAAGAACGTAGCACCTAAAAACTTGTACCACAAAATAACTACGTAAAGAAAATTTGTTTTTATCAAATTTAGCCGTGCAAGCACGCCTGCAAAATATTATTTTGCTCTTTACAGTTGAATTGCTTTCAATTATGCTTCCTTGCAAGCAAACACCAAATTTCAAGCAATATAGACCTATCGCCAAACCTTGTTTTTTGAACGTTGGCGAGCCTACTTGAAACGTTGGTCATTCATCTCAAGCCTTTCTCTATCGCTTTTAGCTTTGTGTGATTTATTCCTTTTGCATCACAATTCGCACTGTAATGCCATTTAGATTTTTTGATTAAAAATCATCGTCCGTTTCATCCGTTTCATCGTCCTCATCATAGTCATCATCGGCGTCATAATCGTCCGCGGATACGTATTCAAAATCATCTTCTTCGTCTTGAACCTCATTTTCTTCTACATCTTCGGGTTCGTCGTCAAATTCTTCGTCAATTTCAAAATCAGGGTGTTCAAGGTCATCTTCTATATCCACAAAGCCGCGCCAAGTTGCATTATCGTCGTCTATATCCTCGTCGTGCGTTTCTTCTTCGTATTGTTCGTTTCTGTCTATCGTTTTTGCTACAAAGGGGGAATGTAATTCTTCGTTCTCAAAATCCATATCTAATGCCAAATCCTCGCCGCCCGTACGTTGTCCAAGTATTGTTTTTTGCAAATATCGCACATTTATTGCGTGTCTAAATTGATATAATTCAAACAGCATTTATGGCATATTTCATATCGAGCCATTTTAATACCTTCCCTTTATTTTTCCGCTAAATTATAGCCGATTTTTCATTTTTTGCAACCAGTTTTTCGACTTTATAACAAAAATATTTTACAAAAAATCCTTGTTATATTCGCCTATTTTACATTGACAAAAAAAGAATTTTTTGCTAAAATATTATGGTCGAACAGCCGAAGGAGCGTAGAATCACGACAGGATTCTACGCTCCTTTTATGTTCTTCGTAGTTTTCAGGTAGCTTTCTCTCTAATAAAGACTCCAAATATAATCATTTAGGAGGCTTTTATGGAACAAAGCGAATCTTCAAAATTTTTAGGTACGGAAAAAATTACAAAACTCATTTTAAAATTTTCTATTCCGTGTGTACTCTCTCTTTTGGTTAGCGCACTTTATAATATCGTTGACCAAATCTTTATTGGGAATAGCGAATTGTCTGCGCTTGGTAATGCCGCGACGGGCGTAGTTTTCCCGATATTCATTATTTCGCAAGCGTTTGCGTGGTGCTTTGGTGATGGTTGTGCCGCATATCTCAATATTTGCCAAGGCAGGAAGAACGCTCAAAACGCACATAAGTCAATCGGTACGGGGCTTACAATAACTTTAATCGCAAGCCTTGTGTTAATGGCAATCTTTTTCCCTTTGAAAAGACAACTTCTTACGCTTTTCGGCGCGTCGGAAAACAGTATCGGCTACGCCATAGAATATTTCAATTGGATTCTTGCATTTTTCCCGATTTATATGTTGTCAAATATGTTCAATGCGGTTATTCGCGCGGACGGTAGCCCTACGTGGTCTATGGTTTCTATGCTTGCAGGCGCATTAACGAATATTATTCTCGACCCCGTACTTATTTTCGGTTGTAAATGGGGAATGACAGGTGCGGCGGTTGCGACCGTTATCGGGCAAGTGGTGTCTTTCGTTATTAGTTTTATCTATATTTTCCGCACAAAAACGTTTAAGCTGTCTTGGAAAAGTCTTATTCCCGATTTTAAAGAATTTAAGGGTGCATTACAGCTTGGTGCGTCGTCGTTTATTACGCAAATGACGATTGTTATTATTTCGCTTGTATGTAACATAATGCTTGCAAAGTACGGCGCAATGTCAAAGTACGGTGTGGATATTCCTATCGCAATTATCGGTATTGAAAGCAAGGTGTTTACCGTTGTTATCAATCTTGTCGTGGGTATTATTCTCGGCTGTCAGCCTATTATCAGTTATAATATGGGCGCAAAAAAATACGATAGAGTAAAGGAATTATATAGAAAAATATTGCTGTGCACCGTTGTCATCGGTCTTGCCTCTACGCTATTGTTTGAACTTGCTCCAAGCGCTGTTGTCGGTATGTTCGGCAATCCTACAAATATTCCTAATCCCGACGATTATTGGGAATTTGGCGAAAAAACGTTCCGCATTTTCTTAATGCTCGTTACCTTTACTTGCATTATAAAAATGACTTCGATTTTCTTCCAAGCGGTTGGCAAGCCTATCCGTGCGGTTATCGCTTCTATGATAAGAGATATTGTTTGCTTTATTCCCTTGATTATCATTCTTCCGATTTTCTTCGATATTGGAGGTATTTTATTCGCTGCACCGTGCGCCGATTTTCTTGCAATGATAGTTGCGACTCTTTTAACCGTTACGTTTATGAAAACCTTAAAAACAACATCAGCGGAAAACATTGGTAATACGGTTATTAAACCCTCGAAAAAAGGCGTTATAATTACGATTGCTCGTCAACACGGTTCGTCGGGTAAACAAATCGGTAAAATCGTAGCCGAAAAATTGGGGATTCCGTTCTATTATAAGGAAATGACGGCACTTGCCGCGCAGGAAAGCGGACTTGATAAAGAGTTTATTTCAGATATAAATGCAAACGCGCCTGAAACGTTGCATAGTTTATATTTAAGTACAAACGTGATACAACAGGCGATTGTCGCACAAGATAAAATTATCCGTAAAATAGCGGATAACGGTAGTTGCGTTATCGTTGGCAGAGCCGCCGACTTCGTTCTTTGCGATTATGAAAACGTAGTGAGAATCTTTATTTCTGCGCCCGAAGAATACCGCATTAAGCGTATTATGGAAGTGTACGGCGACAGCGAAGAAAAAGCCAAAAGAAATATGCGCCGTTCTGATAATGCGCGTTCCGCATACTACGAAAATATTTCAGGGCAAAAATGGGGCGACAGTAAAAATTATAATCTTTGCATTGACAGCTCTATCGGTGTTGAAAAATGCGCGGAAATCATTTCGGCATATATCAAAGCAAGACGATAATTTTATTCATCAAAAAAGGAAAGCGATCATCAATCACTTTCCTTTTACTTTTTGAAATAGCTTTTTACGTCTGTTATATAATCTTGCTGTTTTCGCAATTTAATAACTTTGCGTAAAAAGTATGGTTTGAAAAATGCAAGCTGATTGTATTTTGTTCATATTTGTATTCTCGCTTTTGTTGTTTTTTTGTATCCTTATTTTACCCGATTTTCAAAAAAATTGCAAACACGATTTTTTAGCTTTCGTCAATTTTTTATTAAAAAAATTTTCTAAAAAGTGATAAAATAGTAATACAAAATTTTACGGATAGGTGTTATAATGCAACAAACAAATTACATAAAACATTCCACCATTGACCAACTTAAAGACTATATAAAAAGGTTATATGATAATCAAATCGCTATCAATGTATTCGTGAAAAAAACTCGTACAAAAGGTGAAAATCACAACGTAACCATTAAAGGTGTTTGCCCGAAGTTTTTTACCGTTCGCAATAGCAAACTTAACGTAAATTTCACCATTCAATATATTGATATTATTACAGGTGTTGTAACGATAAATGAAATAGAGCAAAAGGAAGGCGATTAAGCCTTCCTTTTCGTTTAATTGAAATATTCGGTTGTATCGGTAGTTGCGTTGATTTGCTTTTTAATGCGAATTAAAATCGAACCGTCGTCTTGTACAGTTTCTTCAAGAATAACGTATTTCGTGCGAGAACGTTCCATTGAGCTTTTATAGCGTACAACTTCTTGGCGGTTTGTTTCTAACGCTTCATTTTTCGACAAGCCTAAATCAGACTTTTGTGAGAATAAAAGCGTTTGACAAATGCAACCAGATTTTACTCTTTTCATAATACACCTCCTTTTCGGCATACGTCATATACGGTAGAATGACAATGCTTATAATACAGAGAGATGATTACGCATTTTTATAGGGCGTTTATTACCGTTTAACGCCTTGCCGAATACGCTCTCACGACAAGTTTATTGTGCTTAAATTATAACACAAAATTTAAAAATTTTCAAGCAAGATTTTTAACTTTTTCCCCAAAAAACTATTTGCAAAAAAAGTAAAAATATGGTAAAATAATTAAAAGTGAGTAGTCGAAAAGGCGTAAGTCCAGCTAACGTTGGGCTTACGCCTTTTTTTATGTCTTGGAGGTATGAAATGACAGAAAATAAAATGGGTACTAAAAAAATTAGTGGGCTAATATGGTCAATGGGCTTGCCTATGATATTATCAATGGTTTTGCAGGCGTTGTATAACGTTGTCGATACGATGTTCGTTATCAATATGGGTGAAGACGGCGCACTTGGGAATCTTGCCCTTTCGGCAGCGTTTCCCGTTCAAATCTTAATGATTGCAATTGGCGTTGGTTCAGGTGTCGGTATTAACGCTATGCTTTCCAAAAATCTTGGCGAAGGAAACAAAAAAATCGTTGACAAAATTGCAGGAAACGGAATTTTCTTGATCGGCGTTTTTTATGTAAGTTTTCTTTTATTCGGGTTATTTTTAGCAAAACCCTATATGCGCTTAATGTCAGACAATGAAACCGTTATTGAAATGGGCACGAAATATTTGATGATATGTTGTTGTATTTCCATCGGATCAATAGGTTTTGCAATAGCGGAACGTTTCTTAATGGCAACGGGAAAAGCGCTGTTTTCTATGATTTCACAGGTCACAGGTGCGTTGACGAATATTGTTCTAGATTACGTATTTATATATCCTTTGCAAATGGGTATTGTAGGTGCGGCTTATGCGACCGTCATAGGTCAAATCGTATCGTTTTCACTTGCTATGGTATTGCATTATACTACAAATAAAGAAGTAGACGGCAACCCTAAATACATTCGACCTGAACGGCGCATAATTAAACGTATTTATAAAATTGGATTTCCAGCATTTTTAATGCAAGGTATGCTTGCGCTTATGATGTTTGGAGTGCTTTTGATTATCGGTACAATAGACGATATTTATACTGTCAACTTGTTGTCGGGAAGTTATGGTATTTACTATAAACTAATGCAAACCGCATTATTTGCGGCTTTCGGGTTGTCAAATACTTTGATTTCCATAACCTCTTATAATTATGGTATGAAAGATTATACGAGAGTAAAAGAAACGATAAAATACGGTATTATAAGTTCGTTAAACGTAACGGCGGTTTTTACTGTTTTATATCAAGTTTTAGCGAATCCGATTTCTAATCTTTTTGCGCTTACGCTTGAAGAATCGTCTATCGTAGCGAAAAGTGATATAATAAAAATGTGTCAACTTGCCCTGCATATAGCGACAATCGGCTATATTTTTATGGGGTTCAGCGTTGCAATTCAAGGTGTTTTACAAGGATTTAACGAAGTGTATTCGCCTTTGATAATCTCAGCATTGCGTTTAATTATATTAGTTTTGCCGATAGCATTTTTGTTTACTTTAAGCCCGAACGTTTCCACGCTTATATGGTGGACGTTCCCGATGGCTGAAGCCATAACGGCGATAGGGTCGTATTTCTTATTAAAGCAGTCCATAAAAAAGAATTTGAGTAATATTACAAGACAGGAAATAAAAACATAAAACAAAACTAATGTCTTATTCAATTGAACAAAAAAATCAGACATTGCATAGTGTCTGATTTTTTCTTCACTTGAAAGTGCAATTTCCTATAAATTTTTAATTCTCTAAAAATCCCTTATAGGGAACGCCTTTTACTTGCCTTTTTGTTTGAGTATAATAACA
>JAEDMA010000080.1 GCA_016295005.1 Christensenellaceae bacterium | reverse complement strand
TCCCGTTTTTTAAGTTCTTTAAACGACAATTCCATATTAAACGATATGTTTTTATCGTCTTTTATATTCCGACTCGAAGCCAAAAAAAAGAATTCGGCAAAGCGACGATATTATACCCGTATTTTACCCTACGGATACTTTTCTTTTTCCGCTCCTTCTTTTATTCAGGAAAGATTTAACCGCGCCGAAACATTTTTCTTTAAGTTTTTGCCCGTCCACTATTCCGAACAAGAGAAACAATCCGAACAAAAACGCCACGCAAACGGAACCGCAGACTAACAGAGTCAAAAAGCATCCCAACGCCGCGCCTATAAGATTTTTAAGAAGGAACCCGAGCAAAACCGAAGGCAAAGTAAACAACACCGCCGAAACGGCAAAAGAAAGATATCGCGGCTTTTGTCTGCAACTTTTGTTAATCAGAATAAGATTAAGTAAGGTTGTAATTCCGTAAACGAAACTAAACCCGACAAGAAGAGCGTAAATTCCGATATATAACGGCAAAAACCAGACGGAAAGGAACATAAACGCCGCGCTTATAACGAAGAAAACGAGAGTACGGTTTTCCATACCCATAGAGTTAAGCATGCTTGTGGTAATATTAGACAAACTCATAAAAAGCATAAGGTAAGCGGAAGCGGTAAGATACCTGCCGCATTCGGGGCTGTCGAAAACGATAATTCCTATCTCTTCGCCGCAAACGAAGAACACGGGAATAAAAAAGCAAGCGACGGTAACGGTGATTTTCAACGCTTTTTCTATATCTCTTTTAAGGTAAAAATGATTATCGCCGTAATAATTTTCGGATAGTTCGGGGATAAGCACCAGCGTAAAAGAGCCGATAAGCGTGGTAGGAATAAATAAAAGAGGGATAGCCTGCCCCGCCGCCGCGCCGAAGAAACTCATCGCTTCGGAAGAAGTGTACCCCGCCGCGACCAGCCTTAAAGGAAGAATAACGGATACGAGCGCCACGCCGACGGAATTTGCCGTACGCATGGCGGTAACGGGAGCGGCGGAACGGATAAGCGGCGAAAATTCGGAAAACGGATTTTTAAGTTTGCCTTTTTTAATAAAGAACACCGCAGACGACATAGAAAAAGAGAACACGTAAGAAACGAGTACCGCGACCGCCGCCCTTTCCGCGCCCTGATAAGAGTCGGCAGAAAAGGAAATGAGTACGATGCCCGTGATAATCATGCAAATTTCTTCGAGTAATTCTATAATGCTGTACGTCAGAAAATCCTTGTTACCCCAGAATACGCCGCGAAGAACGGAATAAACGGAAGTAAAAATAAGTCCGGGGAGAACTATCAAAAAAACGTTCATAACTCTTTCGTCGGTAAAAAGGAACCCCAGCCGATTTCTGAACAATAAAAACGCGACGGATATTACGGCGGCAAGCCCTACGCTTACGGCAATACCCGCGGTAATAACCTTGTCGACTCGGGATTTTTGTCCTTCCGCCCTGTATTTCGTCATAAGGCGGGAAACGGTAACGGGAGTTCCGGAACAGGAAGCCGTATAAAAGAGCGAGAAAACGGAAAGGGCAACCTGATAAAGCCCGATACCTTCCGCGCCGATAGTTCTCGACATAAAAATTCTGTATAAAAACCCCAAAAACTTTTCGCTTACGGAAAACACCGTAACCACGGCAACCGTTTTAAAAAAACCTCTCACTCTACCACCCCGCAGATAATTCATTTTTATTCTATTCGGTAAGAAAAGCAAATATAATAACGGTATGGAAAAGATTTTTTACAGAACGGAAAAAGGCGATACGATTGCGCGTATATGCGACAGATTCGGAGTATCGCCCTTTTCGGTAATAAAATTGAATAATCTTCGGCATGAACCCGAAGAAGGAGACTTGATGCTTATTCAAAAAATAAGCGGAAAAAAATATAAGGTAAAGCCGTTCGACAGCGTAAAAGGAATATCCGAAAAAACGCATACGCCCGAAGAAAAGATATTGTCGCAATTAAACGGCGGATATCTTTTCGTCGGGTTGACGCTTTATTTATGATAACCTTTACGCCGCCGAAAGAGACTTAAAAGATTGATAAAACGTAGCCGCCGAAAATCAGAACGCTTCGGCGATAAATTTCTCTTTGGAAATTTCTTCGATTCCTTCGCCCGTCATAGGATATTTTAAGTTAAAATAGGCGTTTTCTTTTTTGTAATAGTACCGCTTGTTTTTTAACGCTTCGGCGATTGCCTTTTGCTTTTCCTTATAAGAGTCGTATTCTTCTTTCGTAATTTGCGTTACTCCGTCGTAATATACGACTTCCTCGGTAGCGAAACAGAAAACTTCTCCGTCGATTTCTTTTTTGTAATAATACATAAACTTTTTCCTTATAACTGAATAACGGTGTCGCCGAAAACTGCGTCGCCGATCTCCGCGCCGCACGTCATTTCTCTTTCGGGCTGCGCAGCGCCGTCGAAGTCCTCGAACAGTAACGCTTTAACGGTTAACCCGTAAATTTCATCCGTGTAATCCGCGACAAGGTTATAAACCATCATCGCCCCGGTTGTAAAACTATCGTTGCCCGGAGTAAGAGCGATACAAGGAAGAACGACCTTATCGTTACCGTTCGAAATCTCTTCGCAGAGCGAATTAAAAGTATATTCCGTAGCCGAAGACGAAATAACGTTCAGTTTGAGCGTGAAAACTTTGGAAGAATCTCCCCCGAGAATACATGGAACGGAAACGTTGTGTTTGTAAAAAACGGCTCCCCCGTTAAGTTTGGATTTTACGCCGTCAGAAAAGTCGTCTTCGGTAAGTTTGCCGTCAACGTGTATTTCCGTGCCTACGGGAATAGTTGATTTATTCAACGCGTTGAAAGTCGATTCTGCATACCAGCGCGTTTGGTTTTTGTCGATTGTAGCCATAATAACTCCTTAAAGTAATTTATTTTGTGTTTTAATCGTCGTTTTGTAACTTGATAACAGGTCTCCCGAAGCGGAAGTTTTCAATAAAGTCTTATAACCCGAAACGAAACATTTTTCGGCGTGCGGGTATAAATCGTCGGGAAAAGACTGCCGAAATTCCGTAAGCGTCGTAGGTTCGTTGCCCGCCCCGTACATTTCCGTAAGGTCAAAAAATTGCGGATAAGCAGTAACGTTAACCTCGTCTGTACTATCCGTCTTAATAAAAAACCTTATATCTGTATCGGTTTCAGTAGCAGTATAAAACGGACTTCTTTTGAATTCGCCGTAAATAGACGATTCATCGGACTTAAAAAACCACATATAGAAAGTATCCGTGCCCGTCGTACCTAAATATTTATGTCCTTTTTTAATATCTGCGACGCATATCTCCAGTTGAGCGTTCCCGGTTTTTGTTCCGGTCATTGTAAAACTCCCGTCTCCGTTATTCGTAAAAGTTATTCCTGCAAATTCTCTCGTTGCAGGATATTTACGTTTATCCATCAACTGGCAAACGTCGCTCACTTTTTTCAGGGTTTTGTAGAACATTTATTTCCCCCTATCCGAGCAACGCGTCGTCAACGAAAACGGTAAACGCGATATTTTTCATTTCGGAAGAAATAACGCCGGCTTTCGTGTCCGAAACGACGGGAATATTTACCGCCTTAGAGGAAACGGTAAGCTCTTCGCCGTTTACTTTAACGGTTTCTATTCCGCTTGAAGACGAACCGTCGCTTTGCGGAACGGAATAAACCACTCCGTCGACTTTGATTTTTGATAACGTACCCGTAGCGGAAGCGGACGGGTTCGCTTCGACTTCCGTCCCCGTACTCCCTTGCGGTATTTTGTAGTTAGTCCCCCCGACCTTTATCGCCGTTAAATCTGCTTCGCTGCCCGAAAGAGACGGGTTCGCTTCGACTTCCGTCCCCGTACTCCCTTGCGGTATTTTGTAGTTGGTTCCCCCGACTTCCAACGCCGATAATTCCGCTTCGCTCCCCGTAAGCGCGGTATTTGCTTTAACACTTGCGTTTATCGCCGTAGTAACGGCGGCCTGACTCATCACCTTGTTCGAAGAATTTCCCGTTGCGGCAACGATATCCGCTTTTGCAAATTTTTCCGCATATAAAGCGTCCGCCTGGGTTTTAGTATAAACGTTGTCGAGTTTCGCGTTTATCTCGCTGATTTTATCGACAACGTCGCCTATGCCTTCCACGTAATCGGGAGTAGACGGAACAACTCCCTGTTCCACGGTAAAAGTATTAGTCGCCGAAGCGAGCGTTGCGCCGTCGCCGTCGCGCACGAAGAACTGAACGCGCACCGTACCGAATTTTTGCGTGATAGCAGCGGGGACTGCCAAACGCCACACGTTATAAGAGTTTCCGTCGTCATCAACGCAATCTGCGATACCCGATTCGGTAAGAAGGGTCATCGCGTACTCTTGCGTCGAGGAAGCGTCCGGCAGACCGAAACAAACGGAAACAGCGTTAGCGCTTGCCGTAGGACAGACAAAGAAAAGGGTGTTTGCTTTGGCAGATCCCTGAAACACTCTTTCGACGTCGGAAAAAAGCGGAACGCCCGCGCCTGTAAAATAAAAAATCATATAAAAGATTAACCTCCTTTTTTACCGTCATTAAATCACCGAATTTTTAAAAAGCAATACTTTTGTGACAACTTTTTTTGAAAAATCGAAAAATCAGGGAAAATAAAAACAATTCCACCGTTGACAGCGAAGAGAAGGTATCATATAATGAAATCATAGAAAGAAGAAAAGGAGAATTCGCAAATGGAAGAACGTATAAAAAAATACGTCGATTACGTTTTCGACGGCGCTCCGGATAACGACAGAACGAAAAGAACGAAAAACATGGTCGTTTCGGAGATAACCGAAAAATACGATAAAGGACTTTCGGAAGGCAAAACGGAAGAAAAGGCTTACGCCGACGCTTTGGCGGAAACGGGCGATTTAAGAAAACTCGTAGATTACGCCAAAGGCGAAAAAGCGGACCCCGCCCCTAAAAGAAGAAAGAGCGACGACGCGGTAACTAAAAAAGAAAGTATATGCCTTGCGATTGCGAGTTATATAATCTGGCCGATAGCGGTATGTATACATTTACTCGAAGGGTGTTTTTATCCGAAATCATGGTCTTGGGGATGGGCGATATACCTTCTGGCGGCGGCGATATACTGCTTTATAATTTTTTTAACGGTAAAAAGCAATTATAAAAGAAGAGAAAGCGCGTTGGTGGGCGCAATCTGGATGCTTGCCGCCTTCGTATACTTTGCGATAAGTTTTTATACGGGCAAATGGAATATAACCTGGTGCGTGTTCGTAGCGGCAGTTCCTTTAACCGCGGCTGTAAAAACAGGATACTTAAAGTACCATAAATCGGAAGAAAACGAAGACGACTCCGACGAAAAATAAACCCGAACGTTATCATACGGCATAAAAGGCAACCTTCCCGCAAGTTATAGCGCTTTAAAAACCAATCGAAATTAAAAACACGGTTAAAAATATGCGCATATATCGTAAAACGAAGTAACGTTTATTACGTATCCGCATACGTAATGGTTATTCCCCTGCCGTAATCACCCGACTATGTTTGATTTTATATTACCTTTTGATTTATTCATAGCAAGAATAACCGACGGTTTGCGCGCGTCTTGCGGCATGATTTTAACTCCCTTGCTGAAAATAATTACCGTGAGCGGAAATATGGGAACGATTTTCATACTTTGCGGATTACTTATGCTATGTTTCAGAAAAACGAGAATACTCGGCGTTGCGGCTCTCGTCGCGCTCGCCTTCGGGTATCTTTTCACGAACGTAATATTAAAAAACGTAATTACCCGCAAACGCCCGTTTATAGATAACTCTACGGAATTTTATACGTTTTGGCAAGCGGCGGGGTCGTTAATCGAAAGCGGCTATTCCTTTCCGTCGGGGCATACCACCGCGGCAACCGCATTCGGAGTTTTGCTGTTTATACGTAAAAACAAACGGTATTCGTGGTTGTTCCTGCTGATTCCCGTAATTATGGGATACTCCAGAATATATTTCGTAGTTCATTACGCTTCCGACGTGTCGGGCGGACTTATCGTCGGAAGTATTGCGGCAATACTTTCGCACTTCTCGGTTAAAGCGATAAAGGACAAGGTAAAAAATTGAAAATCGCAATTTTTATTTTTCAAGTGTTAAAAAGCAAAAAGGCAAAAACGATACCCCTTACCCTATTCGTAGTTAAAAAGTCAAAAATTTAATCACAGTAGCGTTTTTTTATCTGAAGATTTTTTATTCCACCCCTCCAAGCGGTGGTTTTTTCGGGGATAAAATCAGTCATTGACAAATCCTCCTATGATTTTTTATTGCG
>JAEDMA010000079.1 GCA_016295005.1 Christensenellaceae bacterium | reverse complement strand
ATTAACTGTATGTAGTCTACTACGACAAGGTCTAACCCGTTTTTACGCTGAATCCTTCTGCACTTTGATATCATCTGCTGCGCCGTGGTGATAGCCGAATCGTCGATAAATATTCTCGCTTCCGCAAGCAACGCTTTGGCTTTGGCGATTTTAAGCCATTCGGCTTTGTTCATTATACCCTTGGACGCCCTTTCGTTGCTTACGTCCGCAACGGAACAAAGCATTCTTTGCGCGAGTTCGTCTCTGCCCATTTCGAGCGAAAACACCGCGCACGAAGCGCCTGCTAAGGCGACGTTTTCCACTATGTTCATCGCGAACGAAGTTTTACCGATACCGGGGCGGGCTGCCAAAACGATAAGGTTGCTTTTATGTAATCCGTTAAGAAGGTTATCAAGCCCTTTATACTGCGTTTTAAGTCCGCGTAAACTTCCTTTATCGTTGGAAAGTTCGTCGAGTTTGTTCATTACGTCGGGTAAAACTTCTCCGATTTTTACCACTTCGCCGGTATCTTCTTCTCTCGCTATGTCGTAAACGGTTTTTTCGGCAAACGCAAGCGAACGCTTTTTATCCATACTGGTTTTACAATCCGATATAATCTCGGCCGACCCTTTTATAAGTCTGCGGAACATACTGTCTCTTTCGACGATGTCGAGATATTTTTTAAAGTTGGCGGTAGACGGCACTATATCGGTAAGTTCGGTGATGTAAGTAATTCCGCCCGAAGTTTCCATTTCGCCCGTTTTTTCCAGCATATCGGAAAGAGTTACCAAATCTATCGGCTGATTCAAACTTACGATTTCTTTCATCGCGCCGAAAATGGCTTTATGCGATTCGGCGTAAAAATCGTCGGCGGTAAGTTTGGCAAGTATATCCGTCTGTATGGTATTATCCATCAATATGCAGCCGAGAAGCGACTGTTCGGCTTCCAGATTATGAGGCATATCCCCTTTTAAGTCTTTTGCCATTATAATCTCCTTGTTCCTTATTTTTTAAAGATTTTTAAATTGATTTAAAGCGTTTTCGAAGGTCTTGAACGCCGCTTCGAAAGGCTCTTTCTTCGTAAGATCCACACCCGCGATTTTAAGCAATTCCACGGGGCTGTCAGAACCGCCGGAAGATAAGAACTTAAAATAATCTTTAACGGCGGGTTCGCCTTCGGTTAAAATTCTGTTGGCGATCGCAAGCGCGCTCGTAATACCCGTCGCGTATTTATAAACGTAGAAGGCGCGATAGAAATGCGGAATTCTCGCCCACTCATATCTGACTTCGCAACCCTTTTCGATAGCGTCGCCGTAATATTTTTCGTTGATTTCGGCGTATTTTGCGCTCATACCGTCTTTGGTTAAGGGCTCGCCCTTTTCCACCGTTTCGTGAGCGTATTGTTCGAATTCCGAAAACTGAGTCTGACGGAAAAGCGTCGTTCTTATCATTTCCAAAAGATAAGAGAGCAAGTATTTTTTGAGTTTATTATCCTTCGCGGTGGAAAGCAGGTAATTAACGAGCATTACTTCGTTTACGGTGCTTGCGACTTCCGCTACGAAAATTTTATAATCGGCTTTGGCGTAAGGCTGGGTGCGATTAGAAAAATAGGTGTGCATGCTATGCCCCATTTCGTGCGCTATCGTGAAAACTTCGTTGGTGGTTTTCTGATAGTTAAGCAACACGTAAGGGTGAGTATCGAACACGCCCGCGCTGTACGCTCCGCTCTTTTTGCCTTTGGTTTCGTAAACGTCTACCCATCTTTCGTCGTGCGCTTTTCTGAGAAGTTCGCCGTATTCTTTTCCGAACGGTTTAAGTCCTTCTATTACGAGATTATAGGCGTCGTCGTATTCCAGTTCGATTTCGGCGTTTTCAACGGTAGGAACGTATATATCGTACATATACATTTTCTTTAAGCCGAGTTCTTTTTTCTTCGCTCTCATATATTCGTGAAGAAGAGGAAGGGCTTTGTCTACCGAATTAATAAGATTGTCGTAAACGTCTTTCGTGACGTCTTCGGTGGCGAGAGCCATTTCGAGCGTCGAACCGTAATTTCTCGCTTTGGCGTTGAACACGTCCTTTTTAACGCTTCCGTAATAGGTGGAAGTAATCGTATTCAGAAGGTTTTCAAATGATTTATAATAACTCTTATACGCTCTCTTTCTTAAATTTCTGTCGTGAGAACGCATAACGACGCCGTACATGCCGTGGCTTAACTGTATCGTTTCTTTACCGTTTTTAATCTTTTCGAACCGAATATCCGCGTTATTGATTTTTGTAAATATTTCTATGAAACTCGAAAGAGCTTCGCCGCTTTCCGCCAAAAGTTTTTCTTCTTTTTCGGAAAGAATGTGCGCTTTGCTCTTTAATAGCGTCGAAAGCATATAGTCGTAATCGGACAAATCCTTGTCCTCTATATACCCTTTTAACTTTTCTTCGGGAAGAGCCGTGAGTTCGGGCGTTACGAACGCAACCGCCGATTCGTATTTTACCGCAAGGTTCATTACCTTTGCCGAAAGCGCGCCGTAAAAACTGTTCGACGTGTCTTTATCTCTGTAAAGCATAGCGTAAAGACTTAATTTTTCTATCTTTCTCGATACGCTTTCCTGCTTTTTCATACAAGCGAGAAAACTCTTTTTATCTCCTAACTTACCCGCAAACTCCGAAAAATCGAGATCTTTTCCCGTTTCTTCGAATTCTTTTTCCCACGCTTCAGTGTTTTCGTAAATATCTTCCGTAGCCCATACGAAACGATTGTCCATTTTATCAACCTCCGAAATTAAATTGTTTTTTCGCGATTTGTCGCGTTATGATACTTGTTTATCTTTTATCTGCCCTTTTACGGCTTTCCGTAACTACGGATAGCCTTAACCGATCTGCTTTTTACCGACTACTTCGTAACTTATCAAAACGTTGCTCTGCGTAACGAATTCCACTTCGTCGCCCTTTTCGAGTTTGGGAAATTCTTCTTCGTAAAACACAAGAATTTTCCTTTCGAAATACTTGTTTTTATACTCGTTCCATTGAATAAAAATAAGCGATTTAAAGTCTACGCCGTCTTTTTCATGCAATTCTTCGTCGTACTCTAAAAAGGTTGCTTTACCCTTTTCTTTAAGACCTTTTAAGATATTGCGGTGCACTTTATAGAATCTGTTGACCCTTTTAACCGGCAATCCCAAAAAAATAAAAGAATATATCACGAAAAGCACCGTAATCGGATAATGAACGAGTTTAACCGTGGTGATTTTCGGCGATTGGTACGGCAAAAGCCTGTACCATATTATGCACCCTACGCTTATAAGAACGTAAACCGCAAGCGTAATAAAATATATCGTTAAAAGCTTGTCCCGTTGCTTTTTAACGGCGCTATATTGCTCTTCGTAAAAATACTGCATTTTTCACCCTTTTATGTTCTTTTCTAAATCGATTCCGAAAAATCCGTACAACTTTTTCTGGAAGTTATATATTGCGTTGGTAATTCCCTTTACGTTTACCGACCAGTTTTCCACAACCCCTATAACGTTTTCCCTTTTACAAGGTCCGTTAGCCCTTGCGTCGGCGCTTACTTCTCTGTTATCGCCAAGGTAAAAAATTTCGTCTTCTCCTAAGGTAAGTCCTTTCGGAAGAAGTTTTTTCATGGTGTTTTCGTTGCCTTCTTCGTCCTGAGCATACCTTAAATCGGTTATCACGCCGTCGTCTAAATAATCTTCGTTAAGCGGCTCGTCGTTAATAAACACCTTTCCGTTTCTTATCGCCACCTTTTCGCCGCCGACGGCGATGACTCTCTTTATTATTATATAATCTTTGCCTTCTATTCCGCCGATGATTACTATATCGCCCCGTTTAACGTCCTTTTTCATCGTGTTCGCATACAGCATATCGCCGTTTATAAGGGTGTTTTTCATCGAATCGCCGGATACTCTGACGGACATATAAACCGCGCCGAATAAGACGTTTACGAAAAACATGATCGTCGTCATTACGATAAGAGCGATATAAAATTTTGCGTCTTTTTTATACCTTGTATTTTCGGCTGTATAAAGACTTTCTTTAATTTCCGTCATTCGGGTTGTCCTTTATTTCTTTCGCTATTTTACGAACGGCGTCTTTACTCATAAAAACGCTGTGACCGCATTTTAAACATTTAAGTTTCACGTCCGCGCCAAGCCTTTCTACCGACCATTCGTTTCCTCCGCAGGCGTGCGGCTTTTTTGATATTATTAGGGTTTTCTCTCTGAATTCCATTTTAGTTTTTTCACTTAAAAAGTCAGGTTAAACCCATATAACGTTATTTATAAGAAACTTCTTTTCACACGAAAAACTTATCGAAAACAATTCTTCGTAAGTTTTTAAAACCATTCCTTCGGCAGTTTTGAATTTAGACATTTCGAACTTGACGTTGTACCACACGTTACCGCCCGAAATGCTCGTTTTTGCCGAATATTCCGTTCCGGTTTCGTCTTTCGTTTTCAGTATAACCTTGAAATCGGTCGTTTCCTGCGAGCAAACGTCGAACATCAGTATAGAATATTCGCCCGGGCGGTATTTTTCGGCGTTCACTTTATAAGACGTAAGTCCGCCTGCCGCGGTGACGCCTTCTATTCCCATAGGACCTTCTGCTATTCTGACTTCTCTGTCTTTTCCCTCAACGTAACTGCCTCCGTCTGCGCGAATGGGCGAAAAAACCGTTTCGCTGCCTTTGTTTCTTCCCGAAAAGATTATGAGATCTTTATGGTTTACGGGGATATCTTTCTCGGTAAACTTCTTGGATATTATATACGAACTCATCGTAAATCCGTTGCCGTAAACGGCTTTCGCAAAGAAGAACGCCGCGCCCGATTTATAGTAAGGAATGTACTCGGCTATATATTTGCCGCCTTCCGCATTTAAAGCGGTAACGGGCAACCACGTTCTGTGCGCGGGATTAACTATGTTTTCCGCGGCGTATACGGTAACGGAAACGAGATCCTTTTCGTCGGGAACGACGGTTACTTTAATCTTTCCGTCTTCTGCCGCGGCGGAAATATCCATTTCGTTCGGCAAACCCTTTTTGCCGCCTACCGTCATATATTCTTTGAAAAAGATTTTAAGGTCGTCGAATTCCGACCACTTAACCCCTTCGATATAGCCTACCGAATAATCGAGCGCGCGGTAAGCGGACGCGTCTATTCTCGATAACGTGTCGTAAGCCCTGTCGCAATCGTTTTCGGGGCTGTTTGTCGCCGAAACCACAAAACACGGGCATTTAACGTGTTTGGAATAAGATTGAGGATCTAAGCCGGAAATAAATTTTAACGATTCGTCGGAGAACTGCGGCGATTCCAGATTAGAAAACTTGAATATGCCGTTATAGGCTCTCCAACCCGTGTCGCCGACAAAAGCCGCGCATGCGAAATTGTCGTTGAACGCAAGCGTTTGCCAAAGGATTCCCGCGCCTTTTCCTATGCCGAGAGCGCCGAACTTTTTATCGCCCGACGAATTTTTAATATATTCGGCGGCGTATCTTGCGGCGTTCGCCCATTCGTACCAGCAAGTGGAAGTAACGTCATTGTCGATTTTTAAAAGATTGTCTTTACTTTCCGAATAGTTCGCGTACGAAATGTTGTCGGGATACTCTGTGTAAAACTTTTCTTCCGTTTTACCGCGAAGGTCTATCATTAAAACCCTATACCCTTCTTCCGCGAAGTAATAAGCGTGGTTGAAGTCGGGTCCCTCGTCCAAAGAAGAAATAATAAGAAGTGACGGAGAGTTTAATATCCCTACGCGACTTACTTCTATAGCGTGAATTTTAACCTTTCCGCAAGAAGTTTCCCTTCCGTCGATATGAAGTTCAGTAACGTTGAAATCTTCGTTCGCAGATTCCGACAGAACCTGCGCCGACGGCTGATTAGGAATATTGAAGTTGCCCCACACGTTGAGCGGAGTCAAAATATTACCTGCCATGCTCTCCTCCGATATAACCGCGCTATGTCTTTTAAAAAGTCGCGCAGACAAGTTTCGTATTAAAACATAATACGCAATAATTATTTACGCGGTTACTTTTATTAAAGACCCCCGCGCAAAATAAAATATATGTTTTCTGTTGATTTTTTGTCGTGGTTAGATTATACTGTAAGAAGCAATTGTTTTGCCGTTTCTGCAAAACAATTAAAAAACCGTCGGGTTTTTTGCAAAAACGCATGTTTTTGCGCTTCTTTCGTGATATACTGCGTAAAAATACTTGCAAATGCTTCGCGCTTGCGTATTTTTACTTGTATTTTAATTCGAGCGAGTTTAGTTTACTTTTCTTCTACACGAAAACGTTCTGCGAACGTTTCGTGTGGCTTTTGCCCCGACGAATTTTCTTCGAAAATTCTCACGCTCTATTGAAATTCCG
>JAEDMA010000078.1 GCA_016295005.1 Christensenellaceae bacterium | reverse complement strand
GCGAGCATTTTTTTAAGATACTCGTCGGAAAGAGTTCCGCAATCGAACGTTTCTTTTAGTTTTACAAGGTCTTTTTCCAAATCTTCTTGTCGTTCGGCGTATATCTCTTTCAAATCGTTTAACGCTTCCGCAAGGTTGAATATTTTTACCTTTACGCCGAATTTCTCCGCAAGTTCCAGTTCGTTATACATTATCGAACTGAACGGTTTTATTCTCGAGCCTACCTGCAAAACGGTAAGGTTATGAAAATTTTTCACCATGGTAGCGACGGACATAAACTTTTTTATGCCTTTATCGAAAGTTTCCGTTTCTATATCGCAGTTTTCTATATAAGAAAATTTTACGTTCGCGCGCTTTAACTGTTTGCTTAACGCGAACAATCCGCACTGCGTGTCGGTATACCTTATATCGTTTGTAAAGTTTCTGTCGCGCGGTCCCCACAATAAAGTCGGCAGATTAAGTTCGCCCGCAACGCGCCCCACGACGTTTTCCATACCGAAATTGCAATTCACTACAAATAACGCGTTTATTCCGCTATCCTTAAAATACTTTACGACTTTTTCGCAGTCTTCTTCTAAAAAAAGTATGCCTTCGTCGTTAAGAAAGTCTATATCGACGAATTCCGTCTGCGCGTCGGTATAGTGTTCTTTTATATACTTCACGCATTTACGTTTATTCTCCACGGCGTAGTCGCTCTGGAATATTCCTATCCTTTTGGGCGGCTCTTTTAGCCAGCGCCTTACCGGCAATATTCCTATCTTTAAGTCATAATTCAACATCTTCTATTTTCTCCTTTACGCCGATATCCGCATATTCGAATATCTCCGCGTTTTTTTCGCAATTTATCGCTATAACCGTTTCCGATTGCTCTATACCCGTTATATGTTGTATCGCTCCGCTAATTCCTATCGCTATATAAACTTTCGGATTTATCGTCTTTCCCGTTAAGCCTACCTGCGATTCGTACGGCAGTATTCCGCAATCTACCGCTTTACGCGTTCCCACTATCGCGGCGTTTAGTTTCTTCGCCGCTTCTTCTATTTTTTTAAGGCTGTCTTTCGCGCCGTAACCGACGCCTATTACTATATCGTCGCTTTTATTGCCGTTTTCCCGCATGGTCGCTAAAAAATATTCGCTTTCGCTCTCTATTTTGGCGATTATTTTCCCTTCTGCGGCCGGTCTATACACGAAAGTTTTTTCGCCGTCCGTTTCCGCGTTCACGCAGTCGGCGCACAGCCCCGCGTTTAGTATCGCCGCGACTTTCGGCGCGAGAACCCGATTACAGGGGTCGCTCTTAAAAAAAACGTTTTTTATTTTGAGTTCTTTTATTTTTTCGGCAATTTCAGAAGGGGTTTTATTTTCGGCGGGAATTCTTACGATTTCTTCCGATATTTCTTCGCCGAACTCGTTTAACCCTTCCCCTACGATTACCGCTCGTTTTAATTTTTTGCCGCCCTTTTTTATTTCTTCCGTCGTCGTTTTTTTATTTTTCGCTTTCTCTATCTCTTCGTAAAGGCGGCTTTTATCTATAAATTTGCACCTGCGTTTGCCTCTTTCCGATTAGAACGTTTTTATTACTTTCGTGTGCGAACCGATAATGCCCGTTTCCGTTTCTTTTAACCCTAATTCTTTTATGCCGATTGCTTTGACTTCTCTTTTTTTCGAGCGGATTGACGCCGCCCTTAAAGTTTTCGTCTTTTCCCACGAGATTACGGTTTTACCCGTTATTTCCTTTTCGCCATACCTTGTTTTTACGGTGTTTTCCGTCTTTTCCATGGCGTACGGAATAAAATCATACCCGATGAGTTCGGATATCTCCGCAGGTACCTGCGCCGTATCGCCGTCTACGCTTTGCCGTCCGCAATACACTATATCGGGCGAGATACGCTTTATCGTTTCGGCTAATACTTTCGACGTGACGAGAGTGTCGCTCCCTATGAGCGCTTTATCGCTTACGAGTATAAAATCCGCGCCAAGCCGCGTTATATATTCCGCTTGCGGCGTCATCGTTATAGGCGACATGCTTATTACCGTGACTTCGGCGTTTTTTTCCGAAAGAGCCCATTCGAGCGCGGACGCGTCGAACGGGCTGATTTCTCCTTTATAAAATTTTACTGCCACCGCGATTTTAAGCATTATATATCTCTTCTAACGCCTTCTGAATTTTTTTATACCTGATAAAAAGTTTCGCGTATTTTTCTCCGCGTTCTTTATCGGGCAGAATTTCGCCCGTTTTTACCGAACACTTTTCTATCGCTTCTTCGGGATCTTTGAAAAAGCCCGCGGCTATACCCGCAAGCATTGCGGAACCGAACGAACTGTCGTTATTTTCCGTCTTTACGAGTTTTATCTGCAACGCGTCTGCTATCATTCCGCTCCACACGTCGCTTTTCGCTCCGCCCCCGATTATGAACGCGCTCTCTATTTTTACGCCGAGCCCGTCAAGATAATCTTTACAGTCTTTCATCGACATCGCCACGCCTTCCATTACCGCTCTTGCGAAATGACCTTTCGTGTGCGCCCCCGTGATTCCCGTAAAACTCCCCTTTAACATGGGGTTGGCGTACGGCGTCAGTTCGCCGCTTAAATAGGGGTGAAATATAAGTCCGTCGCTTCCGACGGGGATTTTTTTCGCTTCTTCGTCGTATTCCGCGTAATCGCCACCAAACGCGTCGCGAAACCACCTTAATGACGCAGCGCAAGACTTCGTCGCGGTGCCGGGATAGTACAACCCCTTTATCACGTGCGAATAGTTGATTACGTTTTTATCGGGCGCAAGTTTATCGTTTACCACGCAGATTCTTCCCGCGGTGGCAAGTTTTAACGTAGTCTGACCCTTTTTTATCGCCCCCGCCGCAAAAACTTCCATTGCGGTATCGGTCGCGCCGCAAATGACTTTTACGTTTTCGTCAAAGCCGAATTCTTCCGCGATTTCTTTCTTTACCTTTCCCGTTACCGTTAACGGCGTTACTATTTTCGGCAGGTTTTCTTCCGTTATCCCTATAAGGCTAATAAACTTTTCGTCCCAGCGCATGGTATCGTAATCGAAAAGCATGCTGCCTTCCGCTTCGATATAGTCGGTTACGAAGTCGCCCGTGAACTTTCCACGAACGTAGTCTTTTGCAAAGGTTATCCGTTTTACCCTTTTCCACTCTTCGGGTTTATTCTCTTTCACCCACATAAGTTGCGGCAACGTCCAGATAGTGTCTACGTTATGTTTGAATTTACGAAATATCTCTTTACCGTAATTTTCTTCGAGATACTTCTTCTCTTTTACCGAGCGCGTGTCCGTCCAGTACACGGAATTCATTACAGGTTTTCCGTTCTCGTCGGTTAAAACGGCGGTATGGGTCGCCGCATCGAAACACAACGCGGCTATCTCTTTTCCGTTTATTTTCGATTTATTTATTACGGCGCGAATATTTTCTTTCGTGGCGTTATACCAGTCTTCGGGATTCTGTTCCCTGCCGTTTTCGCCTACCGTTATCGTTTTATATTCGCTCGTCGCCGTAGCGACGACTTTTCCCGTTTCTTCTAACAGCGTCGCTTTACTCGCTCCGCCGCCGAAATCCACGCCTAATACGTACATGCCTTCACCCGCTCTATTTTACCACTATGTTTTCGCCGATAATTCCGATTACTTTGCCCGATTCTACGTGTTTTTTGCTTTCTTTATGGCATATCAACCATTTGTTGCGCGCTACAAGTTTTTTATCTTCGCTCGCCGCCGTAAGAGGCGTATTCGTTCCGCGCGGCAGAATTACCACGTTCTTAAACACCCCGTTACCCGGCAACGTCGGACAAAAATGCAACGTGGTCTGATAAATTTCCACGGACTCGCCTTTCTTAACCAAAAACGCTTTAATATTCTTCGTGTCGAATATTCCGTCAGTCATTTCCCGTCTATCGCCCAAAAGCAATATCATATCTTCCAGAGCACAATGAATTTCCGACGATTTATGCCACTCCAAAGCGTTAAGCGTATCGTTACGCCCCCAGCAATAACCGATTTGCACGTCCATATCGCCGAACGCTTTACGATAATACGTTAAGGCTTCTTCCGTTTCGAATGCCGGAACGCCCGCCATATAAGAACAACCGCTTTCCGGAACGGCTATACCCTTCGCTTTCTCTATAAACATCCCGAAAAACGGACAGTCGACTTCTTCGCCGTATTGCAAAAACTCTTTATCGTGTATCGTATATATTTTCATCGTTTATCCCGCTTATTTATTCATCCACTTATGTTCTTCTTCGGGAGTACAGAATATTCCCCTGTTTTTGCCCGCCATTATCCACAAGCAATAGTTTTTATAGCCCGGGGCGACGGAAAACGGGTGATAACCTTTGGGTACTTCGACCGAATCTCCTGTTTTTACTTTATACGCTTCGTTGATATCCCCTTCTTTACTGTATACCATCTGAACGCCGAAGCCTTGCGGTTTATCGAATTCGAAATAGTATATTTCATCTAAAAAGCCTTCGACGGGCATATCTTCTATATCGTGTTTATGCGGCGGATAACTTGCCCAGTTGCCGTCTTCTACCCAGAATTCTCCTATATACAAAAGATTCGCTTCGGCGTTTTCCGCTACGTTGAAAGACGCGATTCTTTTATACGCGCCTTTGCCGAGTTCTTTGGTTTTTATATCGGCGGTCCTTATTACCTGCGCTTTTATATATTTTTCGGCAGGCGCTTTGGCTATACAAACTTTAGCGTCGCCGCCCGTTGCCGTTACGGTGAATTCTTCGTCTTTTCCGACGTAAACCGCTTCGCCTACGCCGTCGAAAACCGTCTTTCTTACGCCTACTTTTTCAAATTTAAAGTCTTTACCCGTTACGGTAATGCTGCCGTTTAACACGATAAGAGCGAATTCTTTGCCCTTTTCGTCTATCTTCGCGCTCGTTCCGTCGCGAAGTTTGAGCATATCCGTTTCCAAGTAGCAAAGCGGACTGTTTCTGTTCGTTACTACCCTTTCGTATCCGTACTTTTCAACGTAACTTTTTTTAAGATTCATTTCCCTTTTCTCCTTAAATTAGGTTTTCCGTCACTATTCTTTCGACGGTTTTTACTTCGTACCCTTCGGGCGCGGTCTTTTTAAGCATTTCGTATTCCGCGGGATTTTCGGTTACTATCGTTCTGCAACCCATATTCGCCGCGTTTACCCATCTGTCACGAGCGATTCTCGTCTGTACGTCCGGCATATATTCGTTCATTATAAGGTTTCCGGCGACGTTGGCTTCTTTACCCTTTAACAGCATTTCTTTATTTACGCCTACTTTCGCTATTATTTCTCTTGCCGTCGTTTCGTCGTCAAGATCGCGGGCGTAAGCGTAGTTATCCTGCAAAGTATATTCTTTGCCGCCGTTTTTAACTTTTAACTTTCCGCTCTCTATGAGTTCTTTTAAGTATTCGTTAAACCCTTTTACCGTCGCCGTGACTTCTATTCCCCATTCCTTATATTCGTGACGTATAAGTTTTAAGTCTACGGGGTCGTACACTATTACCGTTTTATATCCGTTCATTTCTGCGGCGGCGTTTTTTGCCGCGGTGAGAGTTTCTTCCGTTTTCCCCGTTAAAAACCACATCGCGTTTCCGCTATCTATTACATTTCCGTCTATCGTGAAGTTTACGCCCGCTTTTTTCAATAAGTTTGCCGCGGTTATAACGCTTTCGGGACTTTTATATATTGCGTCGCTGCCTGCAAAAAACAGTATATCAGTTTTTTCTTTATTTAGCAATACCTTAATTTCTTCTTTTACGCTTTCGCCGTATACGTTGCCCGTCTTTTCGTATTTATCGAGCATATCGTTTACGTATGCGGGAATTACGCCGTTCAACACAGCGTCGGTTTTTACTTCCTGTATAAATACTTTAGGATCCCAACCCGTTACGCAGTTATTCGTACACGCTCCGCAAAGGGTACATTCGTATACGTTATCTATTATTTCGTCTATCTTTTCCGCTCCGCGGCTTACCAAAGATACCGCAAGCGCTCTCGCTCTCGCGGTGTTCCTTTCCTGACCCGTGGCGTTGCCTACCGGGCATACGTGACGGCACATCCAACAAAATCTGCAACTATCCGCTATTTTTTTAGCCTTTTCGGTTATATTCATTTCTCTTTTCTCCTTATAAACCTAACTTGAACGGGTTCATTATTCCGTTCGGATCGAGCGATTTCTTTAACCCTTCGAATACCTGCATGGCGGGTCCGTACTGCTCTTTCATAAGTCTTCCGAGTTTGATTCCTACGCCGTGGTGGTCGTTTACCACGCCGCCGTTGGCGATTGCCGTTCTGACGCCCAGCGTCCATATTTTGTTATGTAATTTCATCGCTTCTACGGGGTCACTCGGCACGTATTC
>JAEDMA010000077.1 GCA_016295005.1 Christensenellaceae bacterium | reverse complement strand
GAAAAAAGAGAAAAATCTTCCGAAATATTAGGCTCTGATATAGATAAAAAGGCTATAAAACTTGCTCTTCGCCACGCCGAACGGGCTGGGGTTAAAGATTACGTAAACTTTTCCGTAAGCGCGGTTAAAGACGTTAAAATTTCTTTAAAATGCGGGACTATAGTAACGAATCCGCCGTACGGAACGAGAGTGTACGATAAAGAACAGGCGGAAGAGTGTTATAAAGATTTAGGTAACCTTTATCGCTCTCTGGACGGCTGGTCGGCGTTCGTCATCACGAGCGACAACGCCTTTCAGAAGCGTTTCGGGTTAAAAGCCGACAGAATACGCAAATTATACAATTCCGATCTGGAATGTAACTACTATTATTATTACGGAAAAAAGGAGAAGGAAAATGATTGACGGCAAATTACTCGTAGAAAAACTGTTAAGGTATGCCGAAGCGTTCTTACACTTAAACCCGCGCGACGAAATTTATATGCGCAATCTTCTTTTAAGGGAGTTTAAACTGGACGAACCGTATAAAGGGGAAGAAGATATTTCTTTCGTCGAAACGTTGGACGTTCCCGATACGCTCGTTTCGGAAATAGAGCAGTACGCGGAAGAAAACGCCCTTGCGGAAGAAGGCGAATATAATCTTTACAGTACCTATATTATGGGTATTTTATCACCCCTTCCTTCCAAAGTGAACGAAGAATTTTACAGACTTAAACAGACGGAAGGCATAGAAAAGGCTTGCCGCTATTTTTACGATTTATCGGTAAAAAATAATTACATACAAAAAACCGCCATCGGCAGAAACCTTTGGTGGAAGTTTGACGACGGCGACAGATACCTTGAAATCACCGTCAATTTAAGTAAACCCGAAAAAAATAATAAAGACATCGCGAAACTTTTAACCGCGCCTAAAAAGGCGAAATATCCCGCGTGCCTTCTTTGCAAGGAAAACGAAGGGTATAAAGGTACGCTTACTCACCCCGCGAGAGAAAACATCAGAACGGTTTCCGTCAAACTCGCCGGCGAATCCTGGTTCGTTCAGTATTCGCCTTACGCGTATTATAACGAGCATTTAATAGCTATATCGGAAAATCACGTTCCCATGAACGTTAACCCCTTAACCGTGAGAAAGGTATTGGATTTCGTCGATATTTTCCCCAACTATATGATAGGGTCCAACGCGTCGTTGCCGATAGTCGGCGGATCGATTTTAGACCACGAACATTTCCAGGGCGGCGAACACCTTATGCCTATGCATAAAGCGGGTATAAAAAAGAGCCTTACCGCGGTAAAGTATCCCGACGTTAAAGTCGGCGTGGTTGACTGGTATAACAGCGTCATAAGAATGGAAAGCGAAAACAAAGAAAGTCTTATCGCGCTCGGCGGCGAAATTGTAAGCGGGTGGAAAACTTATTCCGACGCTAAATGCGATATTATAGCCGTTACCGAAGACGGCGTTATTCATAACACCTTGTCGCCGATAGCAAGAAAATCGGGTAATAAATATATACTCGATATGATATTCCGCAACAACAGAACGAGCGAAGAATATCCCGACGGTATTTTCCACGCTCACCCCGAATATCACAACATAAAGAAAGAAGGCATAGGTCTTATCGAAGCCATGGGCTTGTTTATTCTGCCCGGAAGATTGAAAAAACAACTTTCCATGATAGCGGATATTCTGTGCAAAAACGCCGCTTACGACGAAGCGGAACTGAATAGGGAAGACAATTATCTTTACGTTCATAGAAATATGATTAAAGATTTGGTCGGCGAAGGGTATTCTGATACGTTCGAAGAAGCGGAAAAGAGAGTTACCGACAGGGTAAACAACGTATGCAAAAATATTTTGAAAAATACCGCGGTGTTTAAAGACGACGAAAACGGAGAAAGAGGGTTCTCGGAGTTTTTATCTTCCATAGGCATAAAATAAAGGAGAAAGAATATGAACGTTTTGGTTACGGGCGGCGCCGGTTATATCGGCAGCCACACAATGGTTGAATTGTTGAACGCAGGTCACGGAATTGTTTGTCTTGACAATCTGGTCAACAGCAAGTATGAAGCGGTAAAAAGGGTAGAAAGTATTACCGGCAAAAAGGTAAAGTTCTACGAAGGCGACGTCAGAGACGACGCTATGCTCGATAAAGTGTTTACCGAAAACAAGATAGACGCGGTTATTAACTTCGCGGGTCTTAAAGCGGTCGGCGAATCCTGCGCGAAACCTTTGGAATATTACGAAAACAATATCGAAGGAATGTTGAAACTTCTTTTCGCGATGAGAAAATACAACGTCAAAAACCTTGTGTTCTCTTCTTCGGCTACCGTTTACGGCAAACCCAAGAGCGTTCCTATTAAAGAAGATTTCCCGTTGTCGACTTCTAACCCGTACGGCAGCACAAAACTCTTTATAGAATATATTCTTAAAGATTTATATAAAGCGGATAACACCTTTAATATAATGATTTTAAGATACTTTAACCCCGTCGGCGCGCACGAATCGGGACTTATCGGCGAAGACCCCAAAGGTATTCCCAACAATCTTTGCCCGTATATCACGCAGGTTGCCGTCGGCAAGAGAAAGGAACTCGGCGTGTTCGGAAACGATTATAACACTCACGACGGTACCGGCGTAAGAGATTATATTCACGTCGTCGACTTGGCTCACGGTCACTTGCTCGCGGTAAACAAACTCGCCGAAAACCCCGGTCTTTTAATCGTCAATCTCGGAACGGGAGTAGGGTATTCCGTTCTCGATATGGTTAAGGCGTTCGAAAAGGTTACGGGCAAACCCATTCCTTATAAAATCATGCCCCGTCGCCCCGGCGATATAGACGAATGCTATGCGGACCCGTCTTACGCGGAACAGATTTTAGGATTCAAGACGACTAAAACGCTCGAAGATATGTGCAGAGACGCATATAACTGGCAGGTTAAAAATCCCGAAGGTTACGGCGAATAAAAAATAAGTAATAAAAATGCGTTTTTTTGCGATTTTGCAGAAAAACGCATTTTTTTATATCCTGAAATTTGCAAAATTTGCAAAATTCCGATAAAAACGCTATGTATAAAAATTAAAAAACATGAAAAAACGCGAAATTTTTGTTTTATAGGATTGCATAATTTTAAGTATTGTTGTAAAATTTAATATATAAAACGTTAGTTATCGATAAAAAACGGAGATTTTATGAAATTCGGGTTTGTAAAAGCAGGCGCGTATACGCCTAAAGTAAAAGTTGCCGACGTATGCGAGAACGTTAAAAATATTATTACGGGTATAAAACAAGCGGAAGAAAAGAAAGTTGAACTGCTTGTTTTCCCCGAGCTATGCGTAACCGGTTATACCTGCGGCGACCTTTTTTATTCCGACGTGCTTTTGAAAAATGCCGAAAAAGGTACGGAGCAAATCGCCGAATTTACCAAAGGAAAACGAATTCTCGTGTTTGTCGGGTTACCTTTCAGAAAGGACGGCGTTATATATAACGTAGCGGCGGCGATAAATAACGGCAAGGTTATAGCGTTGATACCTAAAACGTTTATGCCCAACTACAACGAATTTTACGAAAAACGGTATTTTAAAAGTCCGTCGGATAAAGTAATAAACGTTTCGTTTGCAAAAGAAGAAGTGCCGTTCGGCACCAAAATCATACTGAAAGAAAACTCAAACGAGAATTTCAGGGTTGCCGCGGAAATATGCGAAGATTTGTGGACGCCTTATCCGCCGTCGATATCCCACGCGGTGAACGGCGCAACCATAATCGCTAACCTTTCATGTTCCAACGAAACGGTAGGAAAAAGCGAGTACAGAAGAAATCTCGTTTCTTCTCAGTCGGGGCATGCCGTGTGCGGTTACGTTTATTGCGACAGCGGCGACGGCGAATCCACGACCGACACCGTATACGCGGGGCATAACCTGATTGCAGAAAACGGCAACGTTCTTAATGAGAGCGAGTTGTTCGAAGGCGGACTTATAACTTCCGATATCGATACCGAATTTCTCGAATTTGAAAGAAGCAAGTTGTTTAATCATAATCTGCCTTTATCCGAATACGTAACCGTCGGATTTTCCGCAAATAACGAAGAATCCGAACTCGAAAGAACGTTTGCTTCCGCGCCGTTCGTTCCGTATGAAACGGATAAGCGTAATTTAAGGGCGAAACTCATCTTGTCTATGCAAGCCGCCGGCTTAAAAAAACGACTGGAACATACCAACGCGAAAAGTTCGGTTATCGGGCTTTCGGGCGGACTCGATTCCACGCTTGCGCTGCTCGTTGCGGTAACGGCGTATAAAGAACTCGGTAAAAACCTAAAAGAAATAATCGCGGTTACGATGCCTTGCTTCGGAACGACTTCGAGAACGCTTTCAAACAGTATAAAACTCGCAAAATCGTTAGGGGTAACGCTTAAAAAGATAGATATTACGAAAGCGGTGAAAGTTCATTTAAAAGACATAAAACACGACGAAACCACTTTCGACGTTACTTACGAAAACGCTCAGGCAAGGGAAAGAACGCAGGTTTTAATGGATATCGCGAATAACAACGGCGGACTCGTTATAGGTACGGGCGATCTTTCGGAAGTCGCTCTCGGTTGGTCCACTTATAACGGCGACCATATGAGTATGTACGCGGTAAACTCTTCCGTTCCTAAAACGCTCGTAAGGCATATTGTTTCTTACTATGCGGAAACGAGCAAAGGGAAACTTAAAGCCGTGTTATACGATATTCTCGATACGCCGGTTAGCCCCGAACTGATACCCGGCAAAGACGGAGAAATATCCCAAAAAACCGAAAATATCGTGGGTCCCTATGAACTTCACGACTTTTTCCTTTACTATTTTATAAGAAGGGGATATTCGCCGTCTAAAATTTATTACGTTGCTAAAAAAGTGTTTAACGGAACTTATTCAGACGAAACGATATTAAAATGGTTAAAAACCTTTTTCAGAAGATTTTTCTCTCAACAGTTCAAAAGAAGTTGTATTCCCGACGGCGTAAAAGTAGGTTCGGTCGCGCTTTCGCCCCGCGGCGATTGGCGTATGCCGTCAGACGCGTCGTGCGCTCTGTGGATAGAAGAGTTAGAAAGTATCGAGTTATAAGCGAAGATTCGTAACGACTGAAATATCCGATTAAAAAAAAGCAATATCTGCTTTGCCCTTGAATTCAAGGACGGAAGCGTTTTTATAATCACCGTGTTTAGCGGAAATGGTTTATATACGCTGCGTTATGCGGAAGCAGTTTTATATGCGGCGCATTTATATGACGAGTTATAAATATAAAAACAAATTCGGCTTACGTTCGCGCCTACGGACAAAAATCTTCGCCACTCTTCGAAGCCTGTTTATAAGCGTAAAAAAACCAAAATTTTATCTATAAAAAAATTTTTAAAAATTTATAAAAAAGCTTTGACAAATATTTTTTCTATGATAAAATAATAATAATCATTACTAATAAGTAACAAATAAATCAATCAAAAACAACTAAAACGAGTTTATCAGAATTAGAAAAATATAAATGAGATATTCCCGACAGAGAGAAATGATTATAAATATATTGAAGGGCAGGAAAGACCATCCGTCGGCAAACGCCGTGTATGCTTCCGCGATACAAATAGACCCGAAAATAAGTTTAGGCACGGTGTATCGTAACTTAAAGCAATTATCCGAAAACGGACAGATAGAAACGGTTAAAACGGATGAAAAAATCGTTCATTACGACGGCGATACGAGTTTGCACAGCCACTTCGTTTGTAAAAAGTGCGGAAGAATTTTAGACGTTTTCTTTCCGTTCGTTCCCGATAACCGCCTTACGGAAAAGGGGTTCGTCGTATCCGACGAAAAATGCGTTTACTACGGGATTTGTCCCGATTGTAATAAAAACACACTTAAATAAAAGAATAAAAAGGAGATTAACACTATGAAAAAATTTGTATGCAGTATTTGCGGTTACGTACACGAAGGTGATTCCGCGCCGGAAAAATGCCCGCAGTGCGGAGCGCCCGCCTCTAAATTCGTCGAACAGACCGGCGAAAAGAACTGGGCGGCAGAACACGTCGTCGGCGTTGCGCAAGGCGTTGACCCCGAAATCATCGAAGGACTCCGTATGAACTTTAACGGCGAATGCAGCGAGGTAGGAATGTATCTTGCTATGGCGAGAGTCGCGCATAGAGAAGGTTATCCCGAAATCGGTCTTTACTGGGAAAAAGCCGCTTACGAAGAAGCGGAACACGCCGCAAAATTTGCGGAACTTCTCGGCGAAGTTGTAACCGATTCCACGAAGAAGAATCTCGAAATGCGCGTAGAAGCGGAAAACGGAGCAACGGCAGGCAAAACGGCTCTTGCGAAACGCGCTAAAGAATTAGGTCTTGACGCTATTCACGATACAGTTCACGAAATGGCTCGCGACGAAGCGCGCCACGGCAAAGCCTTCGAAGGGCTTTTGAAGAGATACTTTGGTAAATAAGGAGAACTGTTTATGAAATACGTTTGTAATG
>JAEDMA010000076.1 GCA_016295005.1 Christensenellaceae bacterium | reverse complement strand
ATCTGCCCTTTTTCGTCTACGGCAATCAACCTGTCGGCGTCGCCGTCAAACGCAAAACCCATGTCGGCGCCGTATCTCAACACTCTTTTAACAAGCGTTTCGGGGTATAACGCTCCGCAGTTTTCGTTTATTTTAAGACCGTCGTTAATACAACTTGTCGCAACAACGTCCGCGCCGAGAGATCTGAACACTTCGGGCGCAATACGGTGCGCCGCACCGTACGCGCAGTCCAAAACGATTTTTACCCCTTTAAGGCTGTTTTCGCTTGCGTCGGTCAAATAATTTTTATAAAGTTTAAGCAGACTGAAATCCTGCTCGTATTTTCCGACGTTGGGGAAATCTGTTACTTTTTCGTGTATAAAGCACCGTTCGATTCTTTCTTCTTCCTTATCGCCGAGTTTATAACCGTCGCCGTTAAAAACTTTTATACCGTTATATTCGCCGCTGTTATGAGAAGCGCTTATAACTACGCCGTAATCTGCCTTAATCGTTTTCGTTATAAAAGCAATTCCCGCCGTCGGGCAAACACCGATATCGATAACGTTCGCGCCGCCTTTCATTGCCCCGATTGCAACACCGAGAGCGAGATACGTGTTACTTACTCGCGTATCCGCCCCGACTATAATCGTAGGATTTGTTTTAAGCGTAGATAACGCATTCCCTATTTTTTCGGCAATTTCTACAGTAAGATCCTGATTGACTTTTCCTCTTATTCCGTCTGTTCCGAAATATAATCCCATTTTTACTCCTTAAATATTATTTTAACAACGAAGCCGCGTCTTCGTCTACTATAAACGTACAATCGGGATGAAGTTGCAAAACGCTTGCGGGAACGATTTCGGTAACATCGCCCTCCACGGAAGCCTTTACGGCGTTTGCCTTATTTTTACCCGAAGCGAGAACAACGATCTTTTTAGCGTTCATTATGTTTTTTATACCCATTGTGAAAGCGTAACGCGGTACGTCGTTTATATCGGCAAACAATCTCGAATTGTCTTTTATGGTGTTTTCGGTAAGTTTTACGACGTGTACGCCGCTTCCGAAAGGCGTATTCGGTTCGTTAAACGCGATATGCCCGTTAGAGCCCAAACCTAAAAGTTGAATATCTTGCTGCATCTCTCCGAGCAGATTATTATATCTTTCGCATTCCTTTTCTTTATCTTCGGCTTTACCGTTTTCGATATTTGTATTTTTCAGGTCTATATCCAAACCCTCAAAAAGATTGTGACGCATAAAATAAACGTAACTCTGATCGCTTCCGATATCGAGCCCCGCGTATTCATCAAGGTTTACGGTTTTAATATTTTTATAACTCGTGCCGTTTTCTTTATGATCTTTAATAAGTTCCGCATAAAGACCGAGAGGAGTAGTTCCCGTTGCAAGCCCTAATATAGCGTTCGGCTTATTTTTTACAACGTCTTTAAATATCTCTGCCGCGACATTACTCATTTCTTCGTAGTTTTTTACCTTGATTACTTTCATTTTTGAAAACCTCTTTTATTTTTTTATTATTTTTTTCAGGTACTCGTGAGCCCTGTTTTCTTTCGTCTCCTGTCTTACCCTGCCTATAACGAAATCGTCTTCGTTTACATCCGAAGTAACCGTGGTCCCCGCGCAAATAAACGTGTTCGACTCGATATTGACCGGCGCTATGATATTACAGTTACTGCCGATAAAAGAATTATCACCGACAGTGGTTCGTTGTTTAATTTTCCCGTTGTAGTTCACAAAAATTGCTCCGCAACCGATATTGCATTCTTTTCCTATGTCGGCGTCCCCGATATAAGCAAGATGGTTGGCTTTCGTTCCCTCGCCTAAAGTAGCGTTTTTAATTTCTACGAAGTCGCCCACGTGAACGTTATCGCATAACTTGGCGTTCGGGCGAAGCCTCGCGAAAGGACCGACGTTACAATTATTACCGATATCGGCTTTTTCGGATTGACTATGATTGATTATAGTTCCATTACCGACTTTCGTATCTATAAGATAGTTGTTAGGCAAAACAACAACGTTATCCCCTATAACGGTGTTACCTTCCAACCTGTTATTCTCATAAATCGTAACGTTATCGCCTATTACTACCGTTTCGTCAATAAAAACTGACCTTTTGGAAATAATTTTCAAATTCTTTCCGTGCTTATATTTCATTTTTACCCCCTGATTTTAAAAAAATTACATCACAAATACTATCACTATTTTTTTAATAAGTCAACGGTTTTTTAAAAATATACGCGGTGTTTATTAATTTTCGATTTTTTACAACGTTTTTAACTAAAAAAACAACCCCCTAAAATTAAAATTTTTTTATCGGTTTTTACAAGCCAAAATCAACATAGTTTTTTTGACATTACTATTATTATATGCTAAAATATCAAAAAAGACAATAGATAAAAGGTAAAAAAATGATTGGTATAATAATTGCTCTTAAATCCGAAGCAAAATACTTTATCAAAAAAATGGAAAACGTTAAAGAAGCGTCTGTTCTCGACAAAAAAGCATATACGGGCGAATTTTGCGGAAAAAAAATAGTCGTTGCAATTTCGGGAATCGGCAAAGTCAGCGCGGCATTAACCGCGCAAAAAATAATCGACGAATACGCCCCGGAATATTTAATCAACTTCGGATCTGTCGGCGCGGTAAACAATTCGGTAAATGTTTTGGAATATTACGTAGTCGATAAATGTATGCAATACGATTTCGACGTCACCAGTCTCGACCCCGTTCCCTTAGGCTATATACAGGAATACGACAGAGTCTTCTTCGATTGTTTGCACTCCCCGTTCAACGAGTTTAAAAAGACTTCGCTTGCCACAGGAGATCGGTTCAGCACAGGAAAAGAAGACGCCGAACTGATTTCAAACCAAGGGTGCGCACTTCGGGACATGGAAGGAGCTGCTATCGCTCAGGTTTGCGCATCAGACAATATCCCCGCCATAATCATAAAGGGAGTTTCCGACGTATACGGTTCCGAATCCGAACAAGACCAGTTCATAAAAAATCTTGATTCGTTAGCAAGAAACTTTCCTCGCGTTATAGAAAAAATATTTAATAAAATATGATCGATGTATTAAGCGAATTAAAAGAAAAGTCCGAACCGAAAGTCAGAGAATTTACCGAAAAACTCGTACCCGATACTAAATATAAAATTTTAGGAGTCAGAGTTCCTTTCTTAAAAACAATAGCGAAACAACTTGCTTGCGACAAACAAAGTTTTTACTCTTTTATCGAAAAACCTCACGAGTTTTACGAGGAATATTTCGTACACGCCCTGACAATCGGTTTTACAAAAACAAACGATGAGGAGAAATTAAAACTCGTTTCGGAATTTATCCCCTACATCGATAACTGGGCGATATGCGATAGTTTTGTCGCGTCGTTGAAATTCTTTAAAAAATTATCTCCCGAAGTTCCTCTTTCTTATATAGACAATCCGTCCCCGTATATTAAAAGATTCGGTATAGTATGCTTAACGGATTACTTTCTCGATGCGGGATTTAAAAAAGACCATCTATACAAACTCCAACAAATCAAAAGCAACCACTATTACGTAAATATGGCTGTCGCGTGGTATTACAGCGTCGCATTGATAAAACAATACGATGCTACTATTTCTCTTATAGAAAGCAAAACGTTGGATAAATTTATTCAGAACAAAACCATTTCAAAGGCTTGCGACAGTTATCGCATGGATGACGAAAAAAAAGCATATTTAAGAACGTTAAGAAAATAAAGAATAACGTCGGGAATTTTCCCCGGCGTTATTTTCATACGTTTTTATCTTTTTTTCTCGTTGCAAATTTATACAGAACGGATAATTTTTTTCTGTTATATCTTAAAACGAAAAACGGTAGAATACAAAGTATAGCATTTACGATTGCAACGTATACCCCCGACGTAAGCCACAGCGCTTTCGGCATGCAAAACATTGCTATAAACCCAAGCGGTACCGATATAAGGTGTATTACTTCGCCGTAACAACATTCCGTCATAAACCTATAAAGGTATTGTGGATTTTTAGGTTCGGCAACGTGATTTTTCCTGAACCCGGAATACTTACCGAGTTCGGGAATCTTGTCCTTATATAACTTTATACCGGTTTTTTCGTAAAGTTTTTTTTCAAAATCGAAAATCGTAAAAATCTTTTTTTCGGGACAAAAAAGTTTTTCCGGCATTTTACGAATAAAAACCGCAAGCAGCAAATCTATAAGAAACGCAACAAGAGTAGAAAATGCCGTCCAAAGAACAATTTCGTACCAGACGCCGCAACCGAACACCACGTTCAAAATATCGATAACGATATTCGCAATTATAATGATTGTTAAGTAAAGAGTCATAACTCTTCTCCGTACGCCTCGGCATATTTATCTTTGAATAATTTATACGACCTATCAAGCATATATGCGGCGTTTTCTTTTGCCGTAATATTTTCTTTCGGATAAACGGGCGGCATTATATGAATGGTATACTCCTGAACGTAAAACCCGTCTTTCCCCATAATATCGCTGTCTTCGAACGATATAAAAATCGGTAAAACCGGAACATTGTTTTTCGCCGCCATATCGAACGCGCCGATCTTAAAAGGTCTTACTTTTTTATAGTTCCACCACATTGCTTGTTCGGGATAAATCAGAATATAATCCCCCCTTGCAAGAATCTTTTTTACCGCGGAATTAAAATTTTTCATCGTCGTAAAAACCGAACTGAGAGGCAACGTATTGCAATTTCTGAAAAATACTCCGTATAATCCTTTGAACGAAGTATAATTTCCTTCGCGGATAACCTTAAAAAGTTTTCTCTTCTTTTCTTGCCCGGATAATTCGTAAACTTTTTGAATCGCAAAGTTATCGAACGCGTTAAAATGGTTACAGATAATGACGGCTCCGCAATTCAGATTTACAAGATTTTCCATTCCTTCGACGCTTTTTATTATCAGTTTCTTATCGCGAATCAGGTTGTCAATATATTTTTTAGCCACGCGATTTACAAACGTCGTCTTTATCCTGCTCGACAGTTTCTCTTTCAGATAATCCACTTTATCCGGCGTAAGGGGAACGGTCGGTGGGTCGATTTCCACGTCGACGTCGAATATCCCCTCTGCTTCTAATTTTTTTATTCTTTCTATAACGGCGAGCCTGCCCTCGTCTTGTTTTACCGAATTATCGTTTTTTATATTTTGCATGTCAGAAGAGAATCCTCGCTAAACTCGGAAATTTCGTCTTTATTTTTTTTTAATAAAGAATTAAAGTAACTGTCTTCTTTTACCGTTTCTTTTTCCGCGAGAGCAACTAAATTTACATACGTATCCTTATCTTTTTGTTTATCGGCTTCGCCGTAATTGTTTTTCATATTTATAAGGTCATTATACACTTCGGTATTTACGGCATATTTCCAGAAAAACTCTCCGTATCTCACACCGTCGTAATGCCAGGGTTTTAAGTCCATTTTATAGTGAATAAGATTTATCTTTTTATCCGTATACACCGCGGGCGAAAGATTCCATTCTTTGTCCACGTACTTTATCTTGTCTTTACAAATAACGTTAAGATAATCTTCGTCTTGTGTAACGGAAAATTTGAATTCGGATATAAGTTTTAAAAATCTGCTTTCAACCTTTTCTTCTCTGAACTTTTTAAGATTCAGAACAAGAACTCCCGCATTAAAAAACTTATTTCTGTTTATGCCCAAAGCCCTTTCTACATAAGTTCCGAAAACGTCAACGTTTTGCATTACGTCTTCCACAGCCGCTCCGACAAGGTAATTTTCAACGTCGGTAAAATAAAGTTCGGATATGTCGCCGTTTACTATTATATCGCTGTCAAGATATAAAGCCTTATCTATTTTAGGAAAAAGATTTTGTATAAACAAACGATAGTACGTCGATTTGGAATAATAATCTCTCGTATGGAGTTTAGAATTATACATCAGTCTTTTTAACTTTACGTTTACGAAACGGAACGAAAAGTTTTCGTCTTCGTAATTTTTGAACACCTTAACCGTTTTATCCTTCAACCCGTCGTGTAATATATAAACGGAATAATGATATTCTTTATTACAATTGTCTTTAATAGATTTTATCGCTACCGCAAGAAACGATGAGTAATTATCGTCAACGGCAAAAAACAAAGGTATGTCTACGTTGAAAGTTTTATAATTGTTCTTTATCATATTAAATACCGCCTTGATTTCGTTTTGTATGTGGTGATTATATCAATTATTACCCCGTAAAACAAGGAAATATTATGATTTTCGCTCTCTGAATAAAATCTCTTTCTCTCCGATAATTTTTTATCGTTCTACACTACTTAGAATAAGTATTCTCATATTTTGAGAATTGCTGTTTTACGCTATAACACCCGGATTTTTACCCTTTATTTTATCAAACATCGATAAATCAAACATAAAAACGCATAAAACCGAGCAAAAACAAAAAGAACGGTTCGCTATACCGAATCGTTCTTAATTCTGTTTATTTTTCTTAAAGTACACAAAAAAAACTTTCTCTACTCTTAAAAAATCAACTCTACTATTAGTAGAATTCTGTTTTCTTG
>JAEDMA010000007.1 GCA_016295005.1 Christensenellaceae bacterium | reverse complement strand
AATCCGAAAAGCACCGAAAGGAGCGGTATGGTTATTACCGACAAAAAGGTAGATAAAATCACCATAACCGAAGCCGCTTCCCCGTCCGACCCGAATCTTACCGCAAAGAGCGCGACCGCCGTCGCCGACGGCATGGAAAGACAGAAAAACAACGCGTATTTCACCAAATCGTCTATCGGCAAAAACGACACTATAAGCATAGTTATCGCCGTCATTACGAGTAGTTTATACGCCGAAGATATATACGCCCATTTTTGCGTAAACAAATCTTTAAACTTCATTTGGGCAAGTTTTATTCCTATAACCATCATAGAAAGGGGCGTTACCATATTGCCGAGCGCGTCTATCGTTTTTACCGTTCTCGTCATTATATCGTCGGCAAAAGTTCCTTCCGCCGCCAGATCTTTCAGCGGCGTTTTCAGAATCATAAACGCGGCGATGCCTGCGATTATCGCTATAACGTTTGGATTAAATATCGCCTTTTTTACCGAAATTTTGCTTCTGTCGCCCGTTATCATCACCACGCCGAACGTCCAGTTCAAAAGGTTAAACATTGCCATTATCATACCTGCGTATATGATCACTTCGGCATTCGTATCGCCGAAAAGAGATTGCAAAAAAGGTATTCCCATATATCCGCAGTTAGAAAAGACCGAAGCGAATCTCGCGCAGTTCTTGACCGGGGAATTCTCTTTGTTCTTTATGACGAGATACACGAACCCTATCATCAGAAGGTGTATGACGAGCGCGCCGACGGCGACTATAAGTATGTTTACCGCGACGTTCGGGTTATATGCCGTCTTTTGAAAACTCATAAATATGAGCATCGGCTGGCACACGTAAAGCACAAGCGACGAAAACGCCGCGTCCGCCTTTTCGCCTATCAGCCCCGTTTTCGCAAGGATAAATCCCGGTATTATGAATATTACTAAAAATATTATGGTTATTAAAACCTGTGTAAAACCTATGTTCATATTTCCCTTATAAATAATCGTTAAGAGTGTGCAGCGACGATTCCGTATTCATTCCGATATTGAGCGCAAGAAATAACGCTACGGTATCGAATCTCGCGTCGTGCGCGGAAGTGACGCACCCGAAAAGTTTTTCTTCCGCCTGTTTTACGCTTTCTTCGTCTATCTCGAAGTATTCGCATAGTTCGGATAATCTCGGATATTTATATCCGCGGCCGTTGGATTTCGGTATCTTACACATAGCGGTGGTTTTTTTCATCGAGCAGTATTCGTTTTTACAGGTAAATATTTCGCCTGCGGTTTCGAACTCTCTTCTTAAAAACATAAAGTCGAACGCCGTGTTATGGGATATTATCAAGTCTGCCCTTTCGAAATCTTTTTTTATTTCTTCTATTCTGTCCTTAAAGGTTGCTCCGCCCGACAGAATGCGAAGTTTTTCCGCCGAAAAACCGTGTACTCTCTGCGCGCCCGGTTCCACGTAGTCGACGGCAAAAAACATATTTTTCGACAAGTACCCGTTTCCTTCCTGCATTATATAGGAAAGTTGTACTATCTGCCCCGGGTAAAGACCCGTGGTTTCGGTATCTAAAAATAAAATCATTTTCTTTCGTTTACTTTATAAAGGGGCAAAACGATTTTCGTTTCGCCCCTTTTTTTTTAGTATTCGTTTAATTATCCGGCAATTAAATCCGCATACGCTTTTTCGTATTTAACTACTTTCGCGGTATCGTAAAGATATTTATCGGATATCCCGTTTTTCTTTTCGGTTACTTTGTCGGAAACTTTTCCGTAAACGTTTGCGAGAACGTAAAGGAAATCGTTGGTGTCCGCGTCGTCCCATTTAGCGACGATTTCGTTTTCGTAATATTCTTTCCATTCCGCTTCGGTTTTGTTTTCGCCGGTCAGGTGGTTAAGATAAGCGGTAAGCGTTTCGTAATTGCTCGACGCGCTTAAAACTTCCGAATAGAACATCACGTGATACCCGTAATCGGAAGAAACCACGACGTAACTGTTGCCGCCCATAGCGAGAAGTTCTCTGCCCGCCTTTGCGAATTCTTCGACGTAAGTTTCTTTTCCGTCGAGATCGGGCTTCGGCGCGATGACGTATCCTTTATAAGTATTCAATGAACCGTCGTCGGTAGAAAACGCGAAAAGCAATTCGTTGATTTTCGCCTGATATTCGGTGACTACGCCGCTCGCGACAACCGCTTTTCTGTAAACAGCGTCGTTAACGTTATTCGTATTTTCCGCGCCGGTGATTCCGAGATATCTGTCCATTTCCGCAAAGAATTCGTCAACGGTAAATTCGGTTACCGATTTCACTTTGTATTCCGCGGAAGCGTCGTCAGTTTCTTCTTTTATTTTTTCCGTTTCGCCGTAGAATTTAAGCGAGTTCGCCGCGTCTTTAGCGAAAGTGTAATCGCCGGTAAAGTATGTTCCGTCAAAGTCGTAACCGCTCTTTATCCAGGTGGAACGAAGATCTTTTACGATGGTATCCGCTAAAATGGCGTTTCTGTTTTTGTTATAATCGGCGTCGTGTTTAAGTTGCTCGATAAGAGCCTTTTGAGCGTCGTCCGCTCCGAGCAAAAGATTGAAAACGTAACCGTAACTTCCGTCGTAGGGGTTATATACTACGGGGTTTTTCGCCGTCGCCGAACTTAACGCTTCGGAGAAGGTCTTTTCGTTGCCGGTATAGTTATTCTTCTGGTCGTTATACATATCCGCGTATTTTTCCGCAAGGCTTTCGAATTTGACGGCTTTTCTTTCCGCTAATGTAAGACTTTCGTCGTACTTGGTTAAAAGTCTGGATTCGCGGTTGGATTTTAATACGTCGCGATAATAGTCGGAATCGACTATATCGGTTACGCTTTCGCCTAACAGACCGTTATCTTTTAAGAGTTTTAACGTTTTATTATAGAATTTCTTTCTTTCGGTGCCGTCTTCGCCCTTATCCACCTTATATTCTTTCTTTTCTTCGGTGGTAAGTTCTTCCTTTTCGGCGTTTTTGGCGTCGGTGGGTACCGTTCTTACGGTTTCCGCCAAAGTATCTTTCTTATCTTCTTTCTTTTCTTCGTCAGCGTAAGAATCGATAAGGTCGTTCATATACTTTTTGGTTTCGTATTCGGCGTCGGTGAGTTCTTCGTCGTTTAAGTAACGGGTAATATCCCACTTTTCTTTGGAAGAGTCTGCAACGGTGTTGTTTTCTTCCATCTCTTTCATCGCCGTCTGGAGATAAATTCTGCTGTTGATAAGATTATTTATAATCATATCGAAAGTCTGCGCGGCGGTATATCCGTTATAATACTGATAATAATACCCGTAGTTATAATAAGCGTTCATTACGTCTTTCTTTATGATTTTATCCGCTTCGTAGCCCTCGTTACCGATATTCACGGTAGCTATCACCTGCTCGTTATCTCTTTCTCCGTTAGTGGTGATAAGGTTGCAACCGGAAAACATTCCTACGCTTATAAAAAGCGAAATTATTATCGATACGATTGCAATAAGTCTTTTCTTCATATATAATCTCCCGTAAGAAAATTCAGACACTATATAACGGCATTTTGCCACATTAGTTCAGTCTATGGCATATATTATATAACATCTGTCGGAAAATAGCAACGGTTTTTTTATTTTTTTGTCGCCGTTTTATACGCAATTTTCCGTTTTTTCTAAAAATTTTCTGATTTTTTTCAGCGTTTCGGCGTTATCCTTTCCTTCCGCGTCGAATTTTACGCAGGGTTTATCCGAAACGGACAGATAACATCCGTCGGTTTTTTCCACCGCTTCGCAAAACGCGGCGTTTTTAAACGCCTTTAAGTCGCTCATTTCGAGTTCGCCGCCGTCTTTATCGACGGTTATACTTGTAACGCCCCACTTCGCCGCAAGAATTTTTACCGCCGATATTGTTATAAGATTATCCGTTTCGGGCGGTATATCGCCGTAATTCTCTTTTAGGCTTTCCCTTACTTCTTTTTCCGACTTCAACGAACTTATTTCGGCTATCTCTTTATAAGCGCCCATCTTGGCGGAATTGCTTTCGATATACTTATCCGATATAAACGCCGTAACCTTTATATCTAAATCCATCACCGTTTCTTCTTTGCCTTCGATTTCTTCTTTCAATAGTTTGGAATACAGTTCGTAACCGATTTTATCCATATGTCCGTGCTGTTCTAATCCCAAAACGTTGCCCGCGCCCCTTATTTCGAGATCGCGCATGGCGATTTTTATTCCGCTGCCCATTTCGGCAAATTCCACTATCGCGTTAAGCCTTTCGTAGGCGTTTTCCGTTAAGATTTTCTCTCTTTTATAAGTAAAATAGGCGTAAGCGAGCCTGTCGCTTCTTCCTACCCTGCCCTTTAACTGATACAGCGTGGAAAGTCCTAACCTATCGGCGTCTATTACGATAAGCGTGTTGGCTCTCGGCAAATCTATTCCGTTTTCTATTATGGTGGTGGATATTAAAACGTCCGTTTCGCCCTTATAAAATTTTATGATGTTGCGTTCGAGCGAACGCTCTTCCATCTGACCGTGCGCCACGGTTATTTTTAAATCGGGCATTATCGCCGAGATTTTCGCCGCGAAAGAGTTTATGCTTTCTACCCTGTTATACAGTATAAAAACCTGTCCCCCGCGGTTTATTTCTCTCGTTACGGCGTCTTTTATAAGCGTTTCGCTTTCTTCGGTAACGTAGGTCTGTACCGGCAACCTTTTTAATGGCGGCGTGTTGATAGTGCTTATCGACCGTATTCCCGACAAGGACATATGCAGCGTTCTCGGAATGGGCGTCGCGGTAAGAGTTAACGTGTCCACGTTCTTTTTTAAGAGTTTTATCTTTTCTTTATGTTCTACGCCGAACCGTTGTTCTTCGTCGAGAACGAGAAGACCCAAATCCTTAAAAACCACGTCTTTGCCTAAAAGCCTGTGCGTGCCGACTACGAGTTCGGCTTCGCCGCTTTTTAACTGTTCTATCGCTTTCGCTTGTTCTTTCGCCGTCTTGAAGCGGTCAAGGCACACGATTTTTATTCCGAAATCTTTAAACCTTTCGAGCGCGGAATTATAATGCTGTTCGCATAAAATAGTCGTAGGAGCGAGCAACGCGCATTGTTTTCCGTTGGCAACCGCTATAAATATCGCGCGGAACGCGACTTCCGTCTTTCCGAATCCGACGTCGCCGCAAACGAGCCTGTCCATAACCTTTCCGCTCGTCATATCTTTTTTTACGTCTTCTATCGCCTGCGCCTGATCGGGCGTTTCGGTAAACGGGAATGCGTTTTCGAACACGCTTAAAAGTTCGCCGTCGATATTGAATTTAAATCCCGTGAGAGAATTCCTTTCGTCGTAAAGTTTTTTTAAGTCGAAAGACATTTTTTTGATGCTTTCTTTAACTTTACTCTTTATTTTATCGAAATCTCTGCCGCCGATTTTAGATAAAGTCGGCTTTTTATCTCCGCCTAAATATCTCGTTAAAATATCCATCTGTTCGACGGGAACGTACAAAACGTCGCCGCCGTGATATTCTACCGCTATATAATCTTTCGTTCCGTCCGAAGTGGTTATCTTTTTGTTGCCTAAAACTCTGCCGATACCGTGTATTTCGTGTACGCAATAGTCTCCCGTTTCGGGAGCGGTAAAGAAAGTCTGCTTTTTCGGGCGGCTACGCTTTTCGGTCGCGCTTCGCATATACAGATTGCCGCTGCCCACTATCGCCGTTTTGGTTTCGTGATATATAAATCCGTCGGTAAGCGTACGCGTGGTTATGCACACACCTTTCACTCTATCGAATCCGTCTACCGAAGAAGCGATTCCCCTTGCCGATAAATCGGACGACAAAGTTTCCGCTCTTTTTAAGTTGCCCGTGTAAATAAGCACGCCGTAACCGTTTTTGAGCCAATTTTCGGTATCGGTGAACAATTCCTTAAAATCCAGTCTGTAATTCGCTATCCCGCTTACCCGCGGTTTTACTATTTTTAGCGGATTGAAAAAGACTATCTCGGACGCAAGCGTTTGCGCCGCCGCGGTTTTATATTTTTTAAGTATCGATATTACTTCTTCTTTTTTAACGAAGTTGTTTTCGGCGAAAGTAAACGTTCCGCCCGCTTTGGTTAAAGATATAAGTCTTTCGGTAAACTCTTTTTCATAGTAGTCGGCGACTTCCGAAACGCGTTTCGGTTCGTCGAACATGATTACCGCGTCGCCGCCGATTATTTTATCGAATGTGACGGCGTTATCGTAAAAACCCGAAAACGCCGACAGCACGTCGTTATCGGAATTTTCCGCGGCAAACGCCAAGTCGTCGCATAAAGTCTGTAATTTTGAGCGCGCTTCGGGCGAAGCGGCGTTCTTTTCTTTTCTTGCGGCGGATAAAAGTTTTTCTTTATCTTCTTCCGAAAAGACCCGTTCCACCGCCTGTATTATTTCTATTTTGTCGGTAAACCCGAGATTATCTTTCTTTTCGTCCGAATACTCTTTTATACTCTCCGCTTCGTCGCCGAAAAAGTCTATTCTGTAAGCGTTTTCCGTGTTTATCGGAAAGACGTCTATAATATCTCCCCTGACGGCGAAAGTCCCTTTGTTTTCCGCGCGGTCTTCCCTTTTATACCCTGCCGAAACAAGGCTTTTTATCAATTCGTCGCGGTCGTATTCGCGGTTCTTTTCGATTACGATTTTCTTTACGCCGATTACGAATTTCTGCATCAGCGCTTCTATCGTGCAGACGATATATTTTGCCGTCGGCATTTTTTCGGTGGCGATTATCCTCGAATACACCCCGTCTTTGGAAAAGGCTTTGTTTACGAGTAAAATTTCGTCTTTGCTTTTAAGTTTTACCGGTTCGATACCCGAAAATTCTTTTATCCCTCTTGCGGCGGATTCTAACGCGACGACGTCTTTAACGACGTATATAACCTGCCCTTCGATTTCGGTCGCGAGATAGTTTTTAAATGAATCTGAAACGCCGAAAACCGCCGTGGGTATCCCGCGGCGGACGCTTTCGACGAACTCTTTTACAGAGTTTTCGCCCGATTCGTAATTTATAATTTTTTCTGTCATTTTTTCTTCCTGACGGAAAAATTATAAAGCAACTTCTCCGTTATATTTTTGCATTATTATATCGAAAGGCGTTCCTTTTGCAAACTCTTCCGCCGCTTTCGCCGCAACAGACGTTGCTTTTTCGAACACTTCTTTATCTTCGGCTTTTATGCCGCTTAAAACGTAGTCTATAAGCGGTATCGGCGAAGGAACTTTCGGTTTAAAACCTATTCTTATTCTCGCAAAATTCTCGCTGCCCGTTTCCTTTACGATGTTTTTAAGCCCGTTATGCGTGCCGGCAGACCCCGAACTTCTAACCCGTATAAAACCCTGATACAAATCGTAATCGTCGGAAATCACCGCGACGTTTTCTATCGGTATTTTATAAAAAGACATAAGTTCCCTTACGCTTTCGCCGCTTAAATTCATATACGTCAGCGGTTTCGCTATTATCACCTTTTCCGCGCCGATTCTCGCTTCCGCAATCATCGCTTTGCACTTGATTTTATTGAAAGAAACGTTTAATTCTTCGGCAACCTTATCCGCCGCCATAAAACCCAAATTATGAAAGGTGTTTTTATATTTTTCTTCGGGGTTACCGAGACCTACTATCAGTTCCATTTTTTCTTTCACCGAAAAAAGCCGTTATACACGGCTTTTTTTCTTTTTTTACTAATCTTCGTATATAGCCGAAAGAGAAGAATCGGAATATACGGTGGTTATCGCTCTCGCAAAGAACTTCGCGACGGAAATAATCTTGATCTTCGGATTGTTTCTCACTTCGTCGCTGAAGTTTATGGTATCTAAAATCGCAAGTTCTTTTATGGGCGAATTGTTGATTCTTTCGAGCGCCGGACCGGATAACACCCCGTGCGTGCAGCAAGCGTAAACTTCTTTCGCGCCGTTTTTGATGAGCGCTTCCGCGCCCTGACAAAGAGTTCCTGCGGTATCCGTCATATCGTCTACCATAAGGCAGGTTTTACCTGCGACGTCGCCGACGACGTTCATTATTTCGATAGCGTTGGCTTTCGGTCTGCGTTTATCGACAATCGCAAGCGAAGCGTCTACTCTCGAAGCGAAGTTTCTCGCTCTCGAAACGCTGCCTACGTCAGGTGATACGACGACCCAGTTTTCGTTCATCATCTTTTTATAATACTTGGCAAGTATCGGCGCGCCGTAAAGGTGGTCAACGGGGATTTCGAAAAAACCCTGAATCTGCGCCGCGTGCAAGTCCATGGTAAGGACTCTGTTCGCGCCTGCCGAAGTAAGTATATCGGCAACAAGTTTTGCCGTAATCGGGTCGCGGGGACGGGCTTTTCTGTCCTGTCTTGCGTAACCGAAATAAGGGATAACCGCGGTGATTCTTCCTGCGGACGCTCTCTTGCAAGCGTCGATCATGATAAGAAGTTCCATAAGGTTATCGTTTACGGGGTTAGACGTGGATTGTATAATAAATACGTCTTTACCTCTTACCGTCTGGGGAAGAGTTATGCTTATTTCCCCGTCGGAAAACTTGCCCACTTCCGCGTCGGATAGCGGAATTTTCAACTGTTCGGAAATCGCTTTCGCCAAAGGCTTGTTCGAATTCCCTGCCAGAAGTTCGATGGTGTTGCCGTGTGTAATCATATTAAATTTTTCTCCTAATGTAACTTTACGTACATATAGTACTTTTACATTTTACGACTATAAACGAGTTTAGTCAAGACTTTTAGCCTTTCTCTTTTCAGAAAAATATTTTTTTATCAGCGACGCGCACTCTTCTTCCATAATACCGCCTTCGTACTCTGCGCTATGGTTTAACCCGTTGTCGGTTAAAACCGGGTACTTACTTTCCGCGCAGCCGCTTTTCCTTTCGTACGCCCCGAAATAAACTTTTTTTATACGGGCGTTGGCTATCGCCCCCGCGCACATGGCGCAAGGTTCTAACGTAACGTAAATTTCCGTTCCGTCGAGCCGCCAACTTTTCAGTTTTTTACATGCTTTTTCTATCGCGATTATCTCGGCGTGCGCCGTCGCTTTGTTCGTGTTTTCGACAAGGTTATATCCCTTGGATAAGACCTTGCCGTCTTTTACTATCACCGCGCCTATCGGCACTTCGTCTTTTTCTCTGGCTTTTTCCGCTTGCTTATAAGCCATAATCATAAATTTTTTTTCCATATCACGCTCTCGGTAACCGCGTACGGCACTTTTTTGTTCTTTTCGTATATTTTGTCGAGATGCTCTTTCCCGATGGGATGAGATAATTCGTTGCCGCCGACTTCTATCGTCAGCGACGGTATTTTAAGTTTTTCTATACACCAGTCTTTATATCCGCCGGCGCTCGAAGTGGCGGTTACGAGCGGATATCCCGTAACGAAAGAAACCTCTTTCGCCATTTTCAAATCTCTATCGGCGTGTTTCTGATAAAAATACCAGTAGATTTCTTCACCTTTGCTATGGTAACTTATAGTCGCGTCGGGCATAACGTCTAAGGTAAAATCCCGTAGCGCTTTCGTTTCCCGTTCCGAAAACGGATATTTGCCTATATAATTCGCGTAACCTTTTTTTCGTCGGTTCTGTTCGCCCGTTCCCCATCGGGCGTCGAAGTTGACGTTCAAATCGACTCCCCTTGCGTTGGCTTTGTTGAGAGGATTTTCTTTTAAGCATATCTCTACGCCGTCGGGGTTTACGCAGGGAAGAAAATATATAGTTCCCTTTCTTCCGTTTAAGTAAAAATCTTCGATATGTTTTAGGGCAAGGTACGCCGTGATATATTCTCTGCCGTGAATGGAATACTGCATTATAACGACGGGCTTTCCGTTTCCGCACTTAAAACACGTTATCGGCTTTCCCTTTTCGCTTAAACCTATAATGCCCTTTTCCCCTTCGAATTTTTCGTAAAACTTATTTATTTCGTCTAAAACCATATTTATTCTCCCGCGGAAAGTTTTTTCGCTCCTTTCCCCGTTACTAATAATATGCGTTTTATTTGTGATATGCGCTACCCGAATTTATTCCGAACGCTCTGTATATCTGCTCGGTAAGCATAAGGCGGAACATCGTGTGCGGAAAAGTCATATCCGAAAAAGACATAAGTTCGTCGCACTTTTCTTTTATTCCGTCGGCGATTCCGTACGAGCCGCCTATTATAAAAGTGATATTCTGCCCCTTATCTATTAAGGTTTTAAGCGTTTTAGCGAATTGTTCCGAAGAATACTTTTTCCCTTCTATCGCCATGCCTATAACGTACCCTTTCATAAACTTTTTTATTCTTTCCCCTTCCTTTTCTTTTACGGAAAGAATAAGTTTTTCGTCTATCTTTTTATAATTTTCTTCTTCGACTTCTGTTATTTTAAAATCGCAAAAGCCTTGCAACCGTTTTTTATACTCTTCTATACCGTCGGCAAAATATTTTTCTTTTACCTTTCCCACGGCGATTAAATTTATTTTTATCATTTTATTAAAAGGTTGGTTATTAATACCGCAAGGCAAATTCCTATTCCTAACGCGCCGAAACCGAAAGTAAGCCACACTTCTTTGCCGTACTTTTCCTTTTTCTCCGTTTCCGTTTTCGAGAAGAACAAGGTTAAAAATACCGACCCCGCTACGGCGACGATTCCGCACACAATGAGTATCGGGTTAAAAAGGTCGATTTCCACGTTAAAATACTGCAGCATTATTATAAGCGCGTTGTTTATAAAGTGGGCGAGTACGGCAGGAATTACGCTTAACGATTTTTCCGATATAAGCGTAAGCAACGCCCCGTAAATAAACTGGTACGCAAGTTGCGAAAGCGAACAGTGATATATCGCGAAAAACGTTCCGCCGATAAGAACTTTGCCGATAAGCGGCGCACCGTTTAACCCTTTTAAGAACGCTCCCCTGAAAAACGCTTCTTCGGTTACCGCAGGCAATACGGCGAGAAAAAGCACGTACCCCAAAGCCTTGGGAAGCGTATCGATAACCATTTCCCTTTGCGTTATATTTAAGCCTGCTTTTACGGCGAGTTCGGATATTAAAGTATTGATAAATCCCAAGCCGAATATCATACCGACGGCAAGAAGCGCCGCCGCAATATAAAAAAGGTAAGAACATTTATTTATTCTTAGCCCTTTTACAAGTCCGTCGTCGGTTACCGCCGAGTAAACGGAAACCGCCGCAAGCGCAATCGGCGCAGCCAGAGAGGGCAACGCTATCGATATAAATCCGCCCGCGGGCGAAACGGCGTTCGCTACGCTGAGCAGCAGATAAGACAACACGAGATACAGGGCTATGCCGAAAGAAAACAAAACTCCGCTTTTCTTTCCGCCCGTCAGATTTATTTCTTGCATAATTTTATTCTATCACAAATTATTCCGTCGGTAAACTTTTAAACCAAAAAATTTCCGTCCCGAAGTGTCGGGACGGAAAAAATTTTCTTTTTTTACGCTCTCGGAGAATAGTTGGGAGATTCTTTCGTAATCGATATGTCGTGCGGGTGACTTTCGATAAGGGTTGCGTTGGTGATTTTGATAAACTGCGATTTCGTTCTCAAATCGTCTATCGTCCTCATGCCGCAATAACCCATGCCCGAACGGATACCGCCGCACATCTGGAAAATAATTTCCGAAACGGGTCCGCGGTAAGGAACACGCCCTTCGACCCCTTCGGGTACGAGTTTTCTGGCGTTTTCCTGGAAATATCTGTCTTTGCTGCCGTTCGCCATAGCGGAAAGGGAACCCATTCCTCTATAAACCTTGAAACTTCTGCCCTGATAAATTTCGATTTCGCCCGGGCTTTCCAAAGTTCCCGCGAAAAGCGAACCTATCATAACCGCGGACGCGCCGCCGCCCAACGCTTTGGTTATATCTCCGCTGTATTTGATACCTCCGTCGGCGATGATTCTCTTGCCGAGTTTGTCCGCTCTTTCCGCGCAGTCTATAATGGCGGTGAGTTGCGGAACGCCGATACCCGCAACGATACGGGTCGTACAGATAGAGCCGGGGCCGATACCTACTTTAACCACGTCCGCGCCCGCGTCGATTAACGCTTCGGTCGCGTCTGCCGTCGCTACGTTACCGGCAATAATGGGAAGCTTCGGATATTTCGCTCTGATTTTATTTACCACGTCGATAACGTTTTTACTGTGTCCGTGCGCGGTGTCTATGGTAATTACGTCAACTTTCGCGTCTACCAGAGCCGCTACCCTTTCGAGAGTATTCGCCGCGATACCTACCGCCGCGCCGACTAAAAGTCTGCCGTTGGCGTCTTTCGCGGAATTCGGATACTGTATGGCTTTTTCTATATCTTTAATGGTTATTAACCCTTTAAGATTGCCTTCTTTATCAACCAAAGGAAGTTTTTCTATACGGTGTTTACCGAGAATTTTCTGCGCTTCTTCGAGCGACGTGCCTATGGGAGCGGTGATAAGGTTATCCTTGGTCATTATGTTTTCGATAGGTTGATCGAAATTGTTTTCGAAACGCAAATCTCTGTTGGTAAGAATACCTACGAGTTTACCGTTTTTGGTTATCGGGACGCCTGATATTTTGTATTTCGCCATTAAAGCGGTCGCTTCTTTAACGAGGTTTTCGGGTTCCAAAAAGAAAGGATCGGTTATAACGCCGTGTTCGCTTCTTTTAACCTTGTCCACGTGAAGAGCCTGGTCTTCGATAGACATATTCTTGTGAATCATGCCGATACCGCCTTCCCTTGCCATCGCTATCGCAAGGCGGGATTCGGTTACGGTATCCATAGCCGCGCTCATTAACGGAATGTTAAGTTCCAAACCTTTAGCAAGCGTGGTTTTAAGGCTTACCTGACTCGGTATAACGTCGCTCGCTTGCGGTACGAGCAAAACGTCGTCAAACGTTAATCCTTCTTTAAGTATTTTACCCATTTATGTTATTCTCCTAAAAGTGAATTTATCCTTTCTAAGTCTTCGGCTAAAACGTCGTTTTCGGCGTTTTCTTCCTTTTCTTTTAATCCGGTTAAAAACGCCTGCATAAGTTTAAGGTTTTTATCGGTTATAACGTCGCCCTTTTCGTCTAATATGCGTCTTACCGGATTATTTACGCCGTATTCCGTAACACCCGTTACGGACAGCGACAACAAATATTTATCAAAAAAGAATTCGTACGTTTTCTCCTTTCCCCCGAAATCCTTTTCGCGGGACGATACGTACGAATCGAAGTCATCGCAAAAAATCAGGGCGTAAGCGTATTCCGTTTCCTTTACGCCGCCTTTTTCCGCGTCGAGCCTTGTTACGAGCGCGCCAAGATCTTCGGCGGAACCCGTTTTGTTATACTGCATTTCGTAAAAGGAAAGCGCGGCGTCGTTAAGCCCCGCGTTATACAACATATCGGCGATGGCGACGGGCTTGATAAGGGTAACCAGACCGAATACGACGGCAAAAAGACCGACGATTGCCGCAAGCGTTATCGCAACAGTTTTTCCGATGAGTTTACCCAAAGCAACTTCCTTCCTTTACATATTTTTTTTATTTTAACAAATATCGTATAAAAAATCAATTATTTAGTCTAATATTTTTTTATTTCAGAGAATTACCGCTAAATCTTCGTCATAAGAATAATTGAAGGTGTTATTATGAAAAAGATTATCGTATTGTTTTTAGCGTTTCTAACTATCGTTTCCTGCGGCTTTACCGCCTGCGCCGAAGAATGCGAACTCGTAAAATTCGTCAGCGATTCGAAAACCGACCTTTTTTACGGCGAAAGTTCGAAGTATAAATTAAAGTGCGACTACGGCTTTTCCGAAACGGTTAAAAAAGAAGACGGAAAAGTATCTTCTACCGCGTATTATCTTAATTTCAAACTGCTGAACGTTTCCGACAACGCAGAATATTTACTGACCGTTCGTTACGGCGACGTTCAAAAGGACGGGTACTTTTCGGTAAGTCCCGTCAGCGGATACCTGACGGCGAAAATTCAGGCGGATAATTTCGTCGACGAAAACTTTACCGTAACTATTTCTTCGGGCGGAACGGAAGAACAAATAACTATGGTTTCCATTATTCCCGAAGGAGTAGTCGATTATAAAACGGCTCTCGCTTCCCTTTGCGAAAGCAAGAAAACGCTTATAGATTCTTATCGCAACGACTACGGCGTTTTCGAAGGCGAAATTCACGTCCGTATTATCGTTAAAGACGACAAAGCCTACTGGTACGTCGCTCTTATAAACGGCGAAGGCGTAAAGAAAGCCTTACTTATGGACGGAGTAAATTGCGAAGTCAAAGCAATACGCGATATAATCCGATAAAAAAATTCGTTCGCTTTGCGGGCGGATTGTTAAAAAATCCGATTAAACGCGCTTAACGAAAAATTTTATGAAAAACGCCGAAGGCAAACCTTCGGCGTTAATTTTTATTTATCCTGATTATACGCTTTTTTGCGTTGTTCGATTTCGTCTTTAAGTCTTTTTACTTCTTTTTTGGAATTGCTAAGACATATCGCAAGAGTAACGACAACCGCCGTGAAACCAACAAACGGCATAAACAACATAATAAGTATCGGCGCGACGTCCGAACAGCCCGAACAACCCGTTTCTTTCGAGTTAACGGTTACGGTAAGCATACAGTATTCCTTATCCGCCGTTCCTGCCGCGATGTTTTCTTCGAGCGCGGCAATTTTCAATTGTAGTTCGAAAATCTCGTCGGCGAGTTGCTGTTTATATTCGTCGTTCCCCGTAGTCGTGTCGAGTATGTTCTGGTAGTTTTGCAGTTTCTTTTTATACGCGTCGAGCGTTTTTTGGTCGCTCGTAGAAGTTCCCGCGTCGGCAAGAGATTGCGAATAGAAAGTTCTGGTAACCCCTTTCTGTCCGGAAAAAACCGTTATAAGCGCGTCAAGTTTATCGGCGTAAATACTGTATGCGAACGCATAGTATTTTCCGCCGCCGTAATAAGCGCTTTCTCTTTTTTTAATCAAAACCCCGCCGTATTCTCCTTTTACCGCCGTGGTTTCGATAAATTTTGCGAATTCTTCTGCGTTTTCCGCGGTATACACGACTTCGCCGTTATAAGTTATCGTCGTTTCGCTATGAAGTTCCGACGCAGAAAAGTGGTATCCGTCTCTGCCGTAATCGTTATTTACGCAACCGCACATAAAAGCCGCGAATAGAGTTAACATAACAGACAACAAAACAACCGAAAGTTTTTTCATCTTTTATTCCCACCTATTTATTGAAGTTATCTTTAAGAGATACTATTTCGCTTATGATTTCCTTTCCTTTTACGTTTAATCTTTTAAAATACCCCGTTCTTATAAACTGATACGGTTTATCGTATTCGCCCTGCATAACGTAAGGTTCTACCTTTCCGTTAAACACGGTTACGCTGTTCGGGTTCATTCTTTCGGAAAAATCCTGTCCCGGGTACTCTTCGTCTTTAAGAAGGTAACCGTACTTTCTTATTTCCATGTCGACGGCATCTTCTGCGTTCACCCACTGAATCGTTCCTTTTACCTTTATGCCCGAAGTATCTTCTCCGCTTCTCGATTCGGGAATATAAGAACACAAAAGTTCTTTAACGTTGCCGTCGTCGTCGAACAAAACGTCGTCGCATCTGATTATATACGCCCCTTTAAGTCTTACCATTCCGTCCTTTTTAAGTCTGAAATATTTGGGCGGCGGAGTTAAAGAGAAGTCGTCCGCGTCGATATAAAGGTTCTTCGAGAAGGTTATTTTTCTCGTTCTCTTTATTTCTTCGCTCGGATTTATATCGAAATCGACTTCTTCCGTTTTTCCGTCGGGATAGTTGGTTAAAGTTATTTTAAGCGGTTTTAACACAGCCATCGCCCTTTCGGCGTGAGCGTTAAGGTATTCCCTTATACACGCTTCGAGATAACTTATCTGTACTTCGGAATTTGCTTTGCACACGCCTATTCTCGCGCAAAAATCTTTGAGCGCTTCGGCTGGCACTCCGCGGTTGCGAAGACCGGTTAAAGTAGGCATACGCGGGTCGTCCCACCCGTCTACCGAGCCGTCTTCCACGAGTTTTTTAAGGTATCTTTTACTCATTACGAGATTGGTTACGTTAAGCCTTGCAAACTCTATCTGGCGCGGTTTGGGGTTAAACCCTAACGTTATGCCGACCCAGTCGTATAAAGGTCTGTGGTCTTCGAATTCAAGAGTACAGAGAGAATGAGAAACGCCCTGCATATAGTCGCATATCGGGTGAGCGTAGTCGTACATAGGGTATATGCACCATTTATCCCCCGTTCTGTGGTGAGTCTGGCGAAGGATTCTGTAAATTACGGGGTCGCGCATATTGATGTTCGGCGACGCCATGTCTATTTTCGCCCTTAAACATTTGCTACCGTCGGGGAATTCGCCGTTTTTCATTCTTGTAAACAGGTCGAGATTTTCTTCTACCGTTCTGTTTCTGTAAGGGCTTTCTTTACCCGGTTCGGTTAAAGTTCCGCGGTTAGCCGATATTTCTTCGGGCGACATTTCGCATACGAACGCTTTGCCCATTTTTATGAGTTCTATCGCAAATTCGTATATTTTATCGAAATAATCGGACGCGTAAGTTTCTTTATCCCAACTAAAGCCTAACCATTTTATATCTTCTCTTATAGCGTCTACGTATTCGGTTTTTTCTTTACTCGGGTTGGTATCGTCGAAAAACAGATTGCATTTTCCGTTATACTTTTCTTTTATGCCGAAATTAAGGCACAGCGACTTTGCGTGCCCGATATGCAAATATCCGTTCGGTTCGGGCGGAAATCTCGTCTGCACGGCGGTTACTTTGCCGCTTTCTAATTCTTCGTTTATTATCTGTTCAATAAAATTCGTCGCTTCTACCATACGTCACCTTTGTTTTTCAAATATATTCATATCATATCACACTTTTTTCAAAAAAAAAAGCAAATTAAAAAAAATTATTGAACTATCGTTTACTTGACTAAAAATACTATATACTGTAAAATAAAATTTAATTATAAATATTACACGGAGATGTAAAAATGGAAGAAAACAGAGCCGTTACTATGGACAAGTTGGTAAATTTATGCAAAGGCAGGGGCTTTTTGTTCCCCGGCAGCGAAATTTACGGCGGACTTGCCAACTCCTGGGACTACGGTCCGCTCGGCGTAGAATTTAAAAACAACATCAAAAAGGCTTGGTGGAAACGTTTCGTTCAGCAATCCAAATACAACGTCGGATTGGACAGCGCGATTATCATGAATCCCGAAACGTGGGTCGCTTCGGGACACGTAGGCGGTTTTTCCGACCCCCTTATGGACTGCAAAGCGTGCAAAACCCGTCACAGAGCCGATAAACTTATAGAAGATTACGCTTTCAAAAACGGCACGAACGACAATCCCGCCGGCTGGACTTTCGAACAAATGGCGGACTTCATAAAAGAAAAAGGTATCGCCTGCCCCAACTGCGGCGCGAAAGACTTTACCGAAATAAAGAAGTTTAACCTTATGTTCAAAACCTTTATCGGCGTTACCGAAGATTCGGCTTCTACCGCATATCTTCGTCCCGAAACCGCGCAGGGCATTTTCGTAAACTTTGCAAACGTTCAGCGTTCCACGAGAAAAAAACTTCCTTTCGGTATCGGTCAGATAGGCAAGTCGTTCAGAAACGAAATTACACCCGGCAACTTCATTTTCAGAATAAGAGAGTTCGAACAAATGGAACTCGAATTCTTCTGCAAACCCGGCACCGATCTCGAATGGTTTAAGTACTGGAAAGATTATTGCCATAAATTCTTGTTGGATTTAGGTATGCACGAAGACAAGTTAAGACTTCGCGATCACGATAAGGAAGAACTCTGTTTCTATTCCAAAGCGACCACCGACTTCGAATATCTGTTCCCCTTCGGTTGGGGCGAACTCTGGGGCATTGCCGACAGAACCGACTACGACCTTTCGCAACACGCGAAGCACTCGGGCAAAGACCTTTCGTACTTCGACCCCGATACGAACGAACATTATATCCCCTACGTCATCGAACCGTCGCTTGGCGCGGACAGAGTCGCGCTCGCTTTTCTTGCGGACGCTTACGACGAAGAAACCGTCGGCGAAAACGATACGAGAGTGGTTATGCATTTACACCCGGCGCTCGCGCCGTATAAAGCGGCTATTCTTCCCCTTTCAAAAAAACTCGGTGAAAAGGCTTCTGCAATTTATGAAAACCTCGCGAAACGCTTCTCCGTCGAATACGACGAAGCGGGTTCTATCGGCAAACGCTATCGCCGTCAGGACGAAATCGGAACGCCGTTCTGCGTGACTTACGACTTCGATTCGGAAAACGACAACTGCGTTACCGTCCGCGACAGAGATACCATGCAGCAAGTGCGTATCCCCATAGCGGAACTCGGCGACTATATTCAGGCGAAAATAGATTTTTAACGGATTTTCCGTTTGAAAAACCGCCTTCGGGTTTAGTTAAACCCGAAGGCGGTTTGTTTTTTATTTATATATTTTTGCTATTACGTTGTTTACGTAATCGAGAGAATCGAACAATTCGGAATACTCTTTATAGTCGTTTTTATAAACTTCGAGTATCGCCGCGCCGTCGAAACCAACATCATAAAGTCTCGTAAACAGGTCGTAAAAATCGGTTATCCCTTTACCCGGCATACACATTTTACCGTTTTCGTCTATATCGGAAAGATGTACCGTTACGATATCTTTACCCATTTCCTTAATGTATTCGGCGTAAGGAATTCCGCTTTGCCGCGCCTGCTTGACATCGAGAACGCCTTTCAGTTTCTCAAACCGCTTTTTTACCTCGGTGAAAAAACCTATAAAGTTGTAATACGCCCAGTGTACGTTTTCGTAACACAACGTTACGCCGTGACGGTTACACGTTTCGCTTATCTTTCGGGTTATATCCGCGATTCTGTCGTAATCCAAAACGTACGGCGTTTTTTTGTATCTCGCAATCCCGTGAAAAGTATAGTATTTCGCTCCGAATTCTTCCGCCGCCGCCATTGCCGAGTCGAGAATCTTAAAAGAATCTTCTCTGGCTCTGTCGCCTATACTGTAAAGTTGCGGTTCGTATTGCGTCGTTAAAACGTGTACCGAGTGAATTTCGGTATTTTTGTTTACGCCCTTCAAAATCCTTCCGTACTCCGCGTTATATTCGCAGAACGATTCCAAAAACACTTCCGCGGTTTCTACTTTGTTGTCGCTTAAAAATGCAAGCGCGTCTTCGGTGTTCATTCTGCCGAACAGCGACGCCGTGGATATCCCCGTTTTCATTTTAATAAATCGGTTCTATTAAACCTAAATCTCCGTCGTTTCTTCTGTATAATAATTTTACGTTACCCGTTTTAAGGTCTGAAAACAAATAAAAAGAGTGGTCTAAAAGTTCCATTTCTTCTATCGCTTCGTTCACCGTCATCGGGGTAAGCTTAAATCCCTTTTCTTTTACGATTTCGCCGCCTTTTCTTTCCCATCTGCCATCGGTATCGAATAAAGAAGTTTCGCCGTAAGCGGATACTTTATGGCTCTTATCGAATCTCGTACGGTGTTTTCTTATCTGCCCTTCTATTTTAGGCAGAACCACGTCGAGATTGTCGTAAAAGTTGTCGCCGGACGCCGTCGCCCGTACGAATTTCCCGCCGTATTCCAGCATTATTTCGGTTACGAATGAATTACCTTCTTTTTTAAGAGTGATTTTCGCTTCTCCTTCTTCTTTACCGAAGTACTTGTCGAGTTTAGTTACCTTTTGAGAGGTAATTTCCTTCAACTTGTCGTTAGCCGCGCAATTTTTGCATACTAAATTTATTTTCATAATTTCCCCTCCCTACATATTATTACGCTTTCTTAAAGAAAAAATCCTTTTTTTGGGTTACGGATTTATGACTTTCTGAAAGAAAATTCCCCGTCTATTTCATCAACCGTTATCGAAGAATTTTCAACGAGATTACCTTTTAAAATTTCTTCGGACAATCTGTCTTCTATATTTCTTTGAATAACTCTTTTAAGAGGTCTCGCGCCGTACTGAACGTCGTAACCTTTTTCGATTATAAGGTCCATGGCAAGGTCGGTAACGTAAAGTTTTACCCCCATAACCGCAAGGCGTTTTCTTAAACTTCCTAAAAGCAGTCCCGCAATCTTAGCCGTTTCTTCTTTGCTTAAATTTCTGAACACTATTATATCGTCGATACGGTTTAAAAATTCCGGGCGGAACTTTTCTTTCAGCGCTTCCATATACCTGTCGCACATATCGTCGTATCTGTCGGGACTGCCGGAAAAGCCCAGCGCTTTCGTTCGTTGAATTTCCGACGCGCCGACGTTCGACGTCATAATTATTATGGCGTTCTTAAAACTTACCGTTCTTCCTTTGCTGTCGGTAAGTCTGCCGTCGTCTAAAATCTGCAACATGAGATTAAACACGTCCGGGTGCGCTTTTTCTATTTCGTCGAACAATACCACGGAATAAGGTTTCCTTCTCACCTTTTCGGTAAGTTGACCCGCTTCGTCAAATCCCACGTATCCGGGAGGCGCTCCGACGAGTTTCGCCACCGAATGTTTTTCCATATATTCGCTCATGTCTACACGGATAAGGGCGTTTTCGTCGCCGAACACGGTTTCGGCAAGCGCTTTCGATAGTTCCGTTTTACCTACGCCGGTAGGACCTACGAATATGAACGAGCCGACGGGTCTGTTCGGGTCTTTAAGTCCCGCTCTTCCGCGCCTTATCGCGTTGGAAACGGCCTTTACCGCCAAATCCTGACCGATTACCCTTTCGTGCAGCACCGCTTCTAAATCGAGAAGTTTCTGCGCTTCCGTCTGGGTAAGTTTCGCCACCGGAACACCCGTCCAGTTGCTGACGATTTTCGCTATATCTTCGGGGGTAACTTTTAATTTTTCTCTGCCTCCCGTATGTTTGCCCGCTTCCGCGCGGATTTCTTCAAGTTCGGAATTTACCCTTTCTATTTCTTTGTTTAATTTAATGGCTCTTTCGAGATCGTCTCTGCGTTTGGCTTCGTTCTTTTCCGCGTTAAGTCTGGAAAGTTCCGCTTCTTTGCTCTTCGCTTCGAAAGGCGAATTGTAACTGTCAAGACGAACGCGCGAAGCCGCTTCGTCGATTAAGTCTATCGCTTTATCGGGCAGGAATCTATCCGTTATATATCTGTCGGAAAGAGTAACCGCGGCAACCACCGCGTCGTCGGGAATACTCACTCCGTGGTGCGATTCGTACTTATCTCTTAACCCTTTTAATATTTCTACCGTTTCGTCGGTACTCGGGGCTTCGACTATAACGGGTTGGAATCTTCTTTCCAAAGCCGCGTCTTTTTCGATATACTTCCTGTATTCGTCGATTGTGGTCGCTCCCACCGTCTGCAATTCCCCGCGGGAAAGCATCGGTTTTAAGATGTTCGCCGCGTCCATATTGCCTTCACCGGTACTGCCCGCGCCGACGATATTATGAATTTCGTCAATAAACAGTATAATATTACCGTCGGATTTTACGAATTCAATGGCTTTTTTAAGCCTTTCTTCGAAGTCGCCGCGGTATCTCGCGCCGGCTATCATTCCCGCAATATCCAACGAAAACACTATTTTATCGCTTAAAAGTTCGGGTACCGCGCCTTTCACTATCGCCTGAGCAAGACCTTCCACGACAGCGCTTTTCCCTACGCCCGGTTCGCCGATTAAAACAGGATTGTTCTTTGTTCTTCTCGACAGTATCTGAATAACCCTGTCGATTTCTTTTTTTCTGCCTATAACGGGGTCAAGTTTTCCTTCTTTCGCCAGTTTATTGAGATTTACGCCGAATTTGCCGAGTTCGCCGAGATCTTCTTCTCCGGCGTCCTGCCGTTTTCCGCTTTTTATATCTTCGTAATCCGATTCTTCGTAGTCGCCGTCGTCGTAACCTTTTTCGTCTACGCCGCCGAACAACGCCCCCGACAAATCGTCTTTTAATTTGTCTACGTTTACACCCATGGAACGAAGTATTACCGTTCCGAGACTTTCCGCTTTATTTAACAGAGCCAAAAGCAAATGTTCTGTGCCGACGAATCCCGAACGGGCTTTTAAAGATACGTCTATGGAATCTTCTAAAATTCGTTTGGTGGTGGGCGTAAATCTTCTGCCCGGCAGGATAACGGTGGGGTCTATGCTCTTTTTAAAATAAACCATAAATCTCTCGTTATCCGCCCCGTATTCGCGCAAAATCGGCGCGGATCTGCCGTCCTCGGTATTCATAAGCCCGAACAAAACGTGTTCGCTGCCTATATATCCGCATCCGTAGTTATCCGCGAGAGAAGTCGCTATATCCAGAACCTGATTGACGCTGTTGGAAAAAGTTTCGTAGTACATTCCCTACTCCTTAAGTAAAGTCAGTTCTTTGCCGACCATTTCCGCGCGATAAAGTTTTTCGTCCGTTTCGGTCAGTTTTCTTCCGTATTCCATACATAAATTATACGGTCTTACCTTGATTATTAGGTCGTCTATTTTGTCTATGTCGTTTATGGGTAAAAGACCCAAAATCGCGCCGATTTTAACCTGCGCGGTGTATTTTAAAAATTCGTTATAATCTAAAAGCACGGCGTTGGTAAGAATTCCGTACGCTTTTTTAGCCTTATCCATAACGTTAAGTTGCTTCTTTCCGCCGTACAGTTTATCTTCCACCGCTCGTTCCGCTTCGCATATACGCAAAACGGCGTTATTTACGCTGTCTAAAATGTCGCGTTCGGTAACGCCTAAAGTAACTTCGTTGCTTATCTGGTAAACGTAACCTTCCCCGTCGCTCCCTTCGCCGTAAAGACCCCTTACGGTAAGACCTAATCTGTCCATTTCGGCAACGAGATCGTTCATCTTTCCGCTTTCGGTAAGAGCGGGCAAAAACATCATGACCGACGCCCTTAATCCCGTGCCGAGATTAGTCGTACACGCCGTTAAAAAGCCTAAATCTTTATCGAAAGCGATATCGGTATTTTTACATATTTCGTCGTCGATACGGTCGAGTTTATCGTAAACTTCGTAAAGGCAAAGCCCTTTTTTGAAGCACTGTTCACGTAAAACGTCTTCTTCGCCTATCATAACCGAAACGCCTTCGTTTTCGTCGATAAGCGCGGCGCCGGCGGGGTTTTTCATCAGTCTCGAACTGATTAAATGCTTCTCTTTCATACTCTCCGCGCGTTCTTCGGAAAGTTCCGCCATGCGGTATAAATCGAAAGAACCGAAATTCACGAGAGAACGACTGACGTTTTTGATGATTTCTTCCGATAAATCCATATCGGTGAGAGAAAAGGGCGCGCCGTAAACGTTTCTCGCAAGGCGAATTCTCGTCATTATGATGTTACCTGTCAAAACTTCCGTTTCGGGCGTTCTCATAACAACCTTCTCCTTTTAAGTTCTTCGGCAACGCAGGAAAGTTCCCTTTCTATAAAAGACAGTTCCGCGATATTCCCCGAAAGTTTCGCTTTCCTTTTTCTTTCGAGCAAATTATCGTAGTTATCTAAAAGAGCGCCGTCTTCTTCGGAAAGCGGCGGCGTTTTGCCCATATGTACGGTCGACCCCTGTATACTCTTTATAGAAGATTCTATGTCTTTTTTGAAATACGAATAACAGTCGGGACAACCGAGATATCCCGTTTTATAATAAACGGACAGTTTTGCTCCGCAAACGGGACAAATTTTTTCGTTCATAAATTATAATTTTTCCGCAAGTGATTTTATAAGTTCTTTCGTTTGTTCTTTTAAAGCGTCGTTTTTAAGAGCCAGTTCGACGTTGGCTTTAACGTATCCGAATTTATCGCCTACGTCGTAGCGGTCGTCGCTGAATCCGTAACCTAAAAGTTCGCCGTTTTCCGCAAGCACTTCGAGCGCGTCGGTAAAGTATATTTCGTTATTTTTTACGGTGAGATTTTCAAGCATTCCGAAAACCTTGCCGTCCATAGCGTATCTGCCTACTATGGCGTAATTTGAAAGCGCTTCAAAAAGCTGCGGTTTTTCAACTATTCCGTTTACCGAAAAGTATTCGCCGAAATCTTCGCCGACACCCATATTGCCGTATTTACTTACGTCGTCGCCGAACACTTCCATTGCCGCGATTGCGCTTTTACCCGTCTTTTCGTAAATATCTATAAGATTTTTTATACAGGATTTTTCGCCGTCTTTTTTTATAAGCAGTTCGTCGCCGAGAAGAAGGGCGAAAGGTTCGTCTTTAACGAAAGGTCTTGCGCACATAACGGCGCCCGCAAGCCCGTTCGGTATATTTTGTTCCACAAAAGTTATATTATATTTTTGCGTTTGTCTTTCTATGTTATAAAGTTCGGTTTTTCCGTCTTCGAGAAGTCTTTTTTCAAGTTCCGGAGCCGCCCCGAAATGCCTTTTTATAATATCCGACCCCGGGGCTATAACGATTATTATATCGTCTATTCCCGCTTCGGAAATTTCTTCGGCTATGTACTGAATGGTCGGCTTATCTATTACCGAAAGCATAGGTTTCGGAATAGCCTTGGTTATGGGCAGAAATCTCGTTCCGAGTCCTGCCGCGGGTATTACCGCTTTGGTTATTTTTTTCATATTTTTCCCCTCAAAAAGAAAATTATCTGAAATTATTTTCTTCAAGCGTTTTTATTTTATTTATTCTTCTTATATGTTTTTCTTCGCCCGAAAAGGGTGTGTAGATAAACGCTTTGACTATCTCTTCCATAAGTCCCGCGCCGATTACCCTTTCGCCGAAAGCAAGCACGTTAGCGTCGTTATGTTCTCTCGTCATTTTAGCCGAGAACACGTCGTGACAATGCCCGCATCTTATCCCTTTTATCTTATTCGCGACGATACTCATACCGATACCCGTTCCGCATATTAATATACCGAAATCCGCTTCTTTTTTTACGACCGCTTCGCAAACGGGCAGAGCGTAATCGTTATAATCGACGGAATCGGTGTTGTAGCAGCCGAAATCGACGTATTCAACGTTTTCTTTTTCAAGAATCTTTTTAAGCGCGGTTTTAAGATTAACCCCGCCGTGGTCGCAACCTATCGCAATCTTCATTCTATCACCTTAAATTATAAAAATTTTACTATCCTTTCCGTTATCGTGTCGCACAGTTTTTCTATCTGCGAAGAAGTTTCTATATACGTTTTTATATCCTGCCCGTAGGGGTCGGATACGTCGCTTCCGATAATTTCTTTCGCCGAACAGACGTGATTAAACCCTTTTAAACATTCTTTATGCTTTTCCGTCATACAGATAATAAGATCGCTTTTTTCTATCATATCTTCCGTCAGCGGCTTTGCTTTGAAAGAGTAACTTTTAAGTCCCATAAGTTTTAACGCCGCCGCGGAATTTTTGCTTATTTTATGCCCTTCTTCCGCCATAAGTCCGGCGCTCGAAACCCTGACGTTTTTAACGCCCGCTTCCTTTAATTTGGACTTTAGTATTATTTCCGCCATAGGACTGCGACAGGTGTTCCCCGTGCATACGAAAAGTATTCTTTTCATTTTATCGTTAACCGCAGGATTTTCTTAATCTGTTCATTATTCCGAGATAGACGCCGTCTTCTCTCGGCATAGCGATGGCGATTATTATATCCGCTTCGGTTTCTCCTTCCAAAAGTTTATCGTAAAGGTTAGAAGCGATTTCTTCACCCGTGTTTCCGAGTTTCAGTACGTTTTTGCCCTTGAAATGCTCGTCGAGATAATCGGCGCACATAATATAAGGTCTTTTGCCGGCGGCTATTTGTTCGTCGTACAGTCGGTTTGCTTTATCCAACTCGTTTTCGGCAAACAAAGCCGTTTCGCAACGCGGTCTGTAATGGCGGTATTTCACCCCGGGGGAACGCACTCTGTCCCCTTCTTTATGTTCGGCTATTTCGCACGCGCCGACTATCCTTTCCACCATTTCCCTGGTAATAAGACCCGCCCTTAATATACGCGGAACTTTTCCCGTTACGTCAAGCACGGTGCTTTCTATTCCGCCCGCGCATTTTCCGCCGTCTAAGATAAGCGGAATTTTACCGTTTAAGTCGTTATAAACATGCATGGCGGTCACGGGACTCGTGTGCTTCGAAAGGTTCGCGCTCGGCGCGACTATCGGCATATCCACCGCCGCCAGGAGTTTTTGACACCCTTTATGCGAAGGCATTCTTACTGCGAGAGTTTCGCCGCCGCAAACGGCTTCTTTGCAGATAACCCCTTTACTGTCGAACACAAGGGTTAACGGCCCCGGCATATACGATTCCATTAACTTATAAACGTAGTCGTGACTAACGTAAACGAGTTTATTTATATCGTAATTTTTATGTACGTGAGCGATAAGCGGATTATCGGACGGTCTTCCTTTTACTTCGTAAATCTTCTTTACCGCTTCGGAATCGGTACCGACGGCTGCAAGACCGTAAACGGTTTCCGTCGGCATACCGATAAGTCCGCCGTTTAACAATATCTCTTTCGCTTCCGCGATGCTTTCGTCGTCAATTTTTTTTATTATGGTTTCCATTTTAATTAGCCGAATATATCATCGTCGTCATCTTTCGGTTCTTCGGGGAAAGGAACGTTTTCTTCCGTTAAAACGGGCGCTTTCTGTTCCGCCGCGTTCTCGGTTATTCCTTCCGGTTCGCCGCCTTCGTTAAGGTTGACGAACTTGGTTCTGTCGCCTTCGAAGTACAGTTTTATTATTCCTTGCGGACCGCTTCTGTTTTTTTCCACGATGATTTCGGCAACGTTTTTCTGTATTTTTCCACTTTCGAGATCTTTTTCGTCCGCGCCTTTATCGGGGCGGTGAATAAACATTACTATATCGGCGTCCTGTTCTATCGCGCCCGATTCACGAAGGTCGGCAAGTTGCGGACGACGTTTTTCTTTTTCCGTCGAACGATTAAGTTGCGAAAGCGCGATGACCGGTACGCAAAGTTCTTTGGCAAGGATTTTAAGATTTCTGGATATTTCCGTTATTTCCTGCTGACGGTTGGCGTCTTTTCCGCGTTTTTCCGTACTCATTAACTGTATGTAGTCGACTACGACAA